>CAJWAY010000048.1 GCA_913020685.1 uncultured Flavobacteriaceae bacterium | reverse complement strand
CAGCCAAGCTAGAAAAATATCTTCTATTAAGAGTTTCTTCAATTTCCTGATTTTTGAAGAGTTAAGAACAAACTCTCCAGCCGACTTGATTGAAGGACCTAAATTGGGTAGAAAGTTGCCGGCTACACTCAATTTAATTGAAATTGAAAAAATTCTTTTTAGCATTGATTTACAAAGTCCCAATGGCCATAGAAATAGAGCCATTATAGAAACACTTTATGGAAGTGGTCTAAGAGTTAGCGAACTGGTTAACCTAACTTTATCTAATGTGTTTTTTAAAGAAGACATTATTAGGGTAAATGGAAAGGGAGACAAGGAAAGGTTAGTTCCCCTTGGAAGTTATTCGAAAAAGTATATCCAAATTTATGTAGAGGAAATCAGAAGCTTAAAAAAAATTAAAAAAACAGACTATGATATACTGTTCCTTAATAGAAATGGTAAAAAAATAACTCGAGCAATGATTTTTACAATCGTTAAAAACTCTGCAAAAAAAGCAGGAATAGAGAAAAAAATAAGTCCACACTCATTAAGACACTCATTTGCAACACATTTACTTGAAAATGGTGCGGACCTGAGGACTATACAACTATTAATGGGACATGAGAGTATAACTACTACAGAAATTTATACCCACCTGGACAATAAACACTTGAAAAAAGTGATAGAGAAATTTCATCCAAGAAATCAATAATTGGTATTCGTACCTTTCACAACCAGCCTAAAACCCTCCCCATGAACATTAAGAATTTCAACTTCACTATCAGTTTTTAAATATTTTCGCAACTTTGCAATGTAAACATCCATACTCCTAGATGTAAAGTAATTGTCATCCCTCCAAATTTTATTTAGTGCAATTTCTCTTGGAAGTAAATCGTTAAAATGTAATACCAAAAGTCTTAATAATTGATTTTCTTTTGGAGATAGTTTGATTGGATCCTCTTCACGAAAAGATAAATATCGAAGTTTTGAATTAAATTTAAATTTTCCGATATCAAATTCATAAATATTTGATTCAGGGATGTTTACAAGGTTTTTACGGTTTAAAATGGCCTTTATTTTTGCAAGAAGCACCTCGGAATCGAAGGGTTTGGTGAGATAATCATCGGCTCCGATTTTAAATCCTCGTAAGACATCTTCCTTAAGATTTTTTGCTGAAAGAAAAAACAGGGGAATAGTTTCATTTTTTTCCCTAATCTCCTTTCCCAAGCTAAAACCATCTTTAAAAGGCATCATTACATCAAGTATACATAGGTCAAAGTTTTCTTTTTTAAACTTTTCCATTCCCTCAATCCCATTTTTGGCTAAAACGACAAAATAATCATTGAGAATAAGATAGTCTTTGAGAATATTTCCAAAGTTGAAATCATCTTCTACGATTAAAATTTTCTTTTTTTCAACATTCATAGGTCAAAATATATTTATGATATTATAGGATTGGTACTGAAATTAAAAAAGTTGTCCCCTCACCGATTTTACTAATTAATTTTATGTCTCCGCCGTGGAGCTCAACTATTTTTTTTACGTATGTAAGTCCCAAGCCATGACCTTTAACATTGTGAATATTACCACTTTGCTCACGAAAAAACTTCTCAAATATATGTTTTTGAGTATTTACATCCATTCCAATCCCTTGATCTTTAATTTTTAAATTAATCATCTTATCCTCAACATAGGTGCTGATGCTAATCTTAGGAGTTCCATCAGAATACTTTATAGCATTGTCCAACAAATTGACAATAAGATTTGTAAAATGGTTCAAATTTCCCCTAAATCTAGTCTGCAATGCATCAAGTTGGACAAAAATACTCCCTTTTTGATTTTTTATAATCAAGTCGACACGATGGATCGCATCCTGAACCGCATTATGAATATCTATCTCCGATAATTGAATAGGAGATGAACTTTTTTCAAGTCTCGAAATCATCAATACGTTTTCAACTTGAGAAAGCATGCGTTGATTTTCCTCTCTGATCATTTTGAGATAATTAAATAATTTAGTCTTTGTGTTTTGTATTTTGGGGTTTGAAATTGCATCCAAAGCCAAATTGATAGTAGCTATTGGGGTTTTAAACTCATGAGACATATTGTTAATAAAATCTGATTTCATCTCCGAAACTTTTTTCTGTTGGATGATTTGATAGATTGCTGTAGTAGATACGATGAGAATAAATAGTGTGAGAAAAATTGATAATCCTGCCACGCTCAAAATAGAGGAAAAAACAAATTCATCTCTGTCTGGAAAAGTAACAAGTAATTTGTATGGGGTTTGACCATTTTCTTGAGTAAAAATTGGGGTTTCATATCTTGACCCTTTTTGATCTTCAATATATTCATTGGATTTCACCTTCGTGGCAAGGCCATTATTATATATGCCAAATTCATATGAGGTTAGAATATTTCTAGCTCTAAATTCTCTATCCAAAAGCAGCCCCAATTCATCGGTTCTAATTCGCTTGTGTACAGGTATCGTCGAGGAATAATCTAGGTAAGCCGAACGAAAAATCTCTTGATCAAAAACACTCATTCTTTCAACCGATTTCAATTTGGTGATTGATGTAGCAACCCTGTTCTCTCGGTTAAAGATTTTATCCTTACTCAATATGGTTGTTGTCTTGACTTTTTTAAAATCCTTCAAATTATCATTTCCAAATTCAGGGTTTATATCTGAAAGATTAATGTTGTAGTCCTCTTGCAGTATTCCAAATGCGTAAAAAGAAGTCAAATTCGAAGTAATATCATCATCATTATCGACAAATAAAAATACATCAGTGAAGTTTGACTCATTAGGCGTACCAATTGAATCGATTAATTGTTGGTAAGCACTGATGTAATTTGAAATCTCTAAATCTTGAACTTTATTAGATACGGATTGGAGAGACTGACTAACAGCCAAAGAGAACTCCTCTTCCTTGTTTTCAAATGCACTATTTATCCAATACGCCTGAACCATAATAACGGCAACCAAGGATACGATCATTAATGTAACCAATAAAATGAAAAAATTTTTTTTCAAATGCTACAATTATAAATAAAAATCAAATTTCACTAAAATAGATAAGTCAAATACTTAATGTATTGTTAATAAATATAGTTAATCAAGGACTAATAACTTTTGGTGAATTTCATCTATTTTTATTAAAGTTTTATCCCAATCAATATTGTTAATAATATAATCGGCCAATGGAATCTTTTTTTCATCGCTCCATTGATTTTTAATTCTGGCCTTAATATCCATAGAATTAGTTTTTTCTCTATTTAAAACCCTTTGCACCCTTAATTTTTCGGGCGCTGTTACCAAAATGGTAGCATAACAATCTTTTTCTCCTCCAGTTTCAAAAAGGATAGCAGCCTCCTTAATTAGGTAAGGGGTATCAAGTTGGCTAACGAATGATTTGAAATCCGTCTTTACCCTTGGATGAACCAAAGAATTCAAAGCCTCAAGCTTACCTTTTTTAGCAAAAACCAATTTAGCCAGTTTTCTCTGATTAAATTGATCGTTCTCATAAATTTGATCTCCGAAAAGAAACTTGATTTGACTTTTCAGCTCTGCATCCTCCTGCATCAGCCACTTTGCCCTTCTGTCAGATTCATAACATGGTATACCATATGACGAAAAAACAGATAATATCTTTGATTTTCCGCTCCCAATACCACCAGTTAGCCCGATAATTTTCATTTTCTAATTAAATAGTCCACTTTTTTGATTTTCCACTTCACTTTACGAACATAATTGGGTTTAGTTTCCAAAAATATATCCAAAGAGTTAGTATCATTTGTTTGGGCTTGATCATAATCGCAACTGAACTTGAAATCTAATGCTGAAATGATGTCTGCTTTTTCAATCAAAACCAAAAAGGTAACATTTATGGATTGAGGAAATAGTTTAATAGCCAAGGAATCCGGAAGATTTTTAATATTAATAAATGCATCTATAGATTTTTCGGTGAAACGCTTTACTTTAGTTTTTACCAATACCTCTTGGGTTTCAAATTGAATTTCATTTATTGGCAATAACTTTAACGTCTCTTCTATATCACCATCAATATCATTCTCTTTCATAGACTCAATCGACAATCCATTTATTTTATTTACCTCTTTGGAAGGTCCATATATCCATACACTATCAGGCTGGATATGCCAGCTCGCTGCCTGGTCATAGCCTGGTTTAAAATTAATATTATTCGGTGGTAATATCGGAACTTTCAGTCGCTTTAACTTTTCATATTTAAAATTTAAATGGGAGGGTGAAACACGATTTAGTCTCACATTTTTATACAACTGTTGTTGAAGCCCAAATTTTTGACCCATAATATCAATTTTTCCTATACCTAAGTTATAATCGGCATTTTCAATTGATACGTTGATTTCATTTTTGATAAAATGGTAAATTAAAAGCTCAAAACCACTTGCTGTGATATCGGTCCTCAACCTACCATTTGGATTTTCATCCAAAACAATCAAAGGGGGGGCATTCACAAAATTAACATCAAACTCAACAAAGGAGCTGTAGGAGTTTGATAGTTTTGTTATAATCCAAAACAAGAAAGACACTGCAACAAAAATTGAAAAGAAACGTAATCTCTTTTTATCTGGAAATCTTATTCTCAAATACTCTAAATTCCACTGCATTTTTTTTGTTCATAATCTAGTCGGAAAAATTATTGACCATTTTCTAGGGAATCTATAATTTCTTGACTAACCCCAACGTTAGAGAATCCACCGTCGTGATAAAGATTCTGAAGGGTTACTTTGGTTGTGTAATCAGAAAACATCATAACTGAGTATTTAGCACAATCTTCAGCAGAGGCATTTCCAAGGGGGGCAGTTTGATCGGCATAGCTTAGAAAGCCATCCAAACCCTTCACTCCTTTTCCTGCTGTGGTTAATGTGGGTGATTGTGAGATGGTATTTACCCTCACTTTTTTGTCTTTACCAAAAAAGTAACCAAAGCTCCTCGCTATAGACTCCAAATAGGCTTTATTATCAGCCATATCATTGTAATTTGGAAAAGTCCTTTGAGCAGCAATATAGGATAGGGCTATAATACTACCCCAGGGGTTCATGGCATCTTTTTGATAAAGGGTCTGTAATAGTTTGTGAAAAGAAACAGAAGACACATCCCAGCCTTTGGTCATCCAATCATAGTTTAAGTCGGTGTAGTTTCGCCCTTTTCTAACATTTACGGACATCCCAATAGAATGTAAAACAAAATCTAACTTCCCTGCTAAATGTGATACTGATTGATCGACAAGATTTTCTAAATCTTCCATTTTTGTGGCATCTGCAGGGATGATAGTGCTACCCGTTTTTTCAGCTAGATCATTAATGGCTCCCATCCTTAATCCAACTGGTGCATTGGTCAACACAAATTCACCACCGGCTTCTTTAACAGCCTCAGCAGTTTTCCATGCAATGGACTGATTATCTAGTGCACCAAATATGATACCTTTTTTACCTTCTAAAATTTTATGAGACATAAATAATGCTGTTAAATTGTTTAAAGATACAGTTAATTGAGTAATTGTTTGGCATGATCCAAAGCAGTTCGCGTCAATTCTTTCCCTGATAGCATTTGGGCCAATTCTTTTATTCTTTCCTCCTGATTTAACTCTTTGAGTTTGGTCACCGTAGTGTCTCCCCTTACCTCTTTGTATACCAAAAAGTGTTGTTTTCCTTTGGCAGCCACTTGTGGCAGATGTGTAATGGTAAATACCTGCATATTTTCGGACATATAGGCCATAATATTGGCAATCTCATTTGAGACTGGTCCGGAGACCCCTGTATCAATTTCATCAAAAACAATACTGGGTAAATGTTTGAATCGGGATAAGATTGCCTTAATCGAAAGCATAATCCTTGACATCTCTCCTCCTGAAGCTACTTTTTTAATGGGCTTGAAATCAGAACCTAAATTAGCTGAAAACAAAAAATCAATTTGTTCTTTACCATTGCTTAAAAAATAATCAACGGATGTCAAATCAATTCTAAATTTAGCATTTTGCATCCCCATTTTTGAGATTATTTGCTCCATTTGATCACATAGCTTTGGGGAAGCCTCTCTCCGGTTTTGGTGTAATTGTTTTGATAAACCATCTAATAATTCTTTCGATTCAGCCAGCCGACCTTCTATGACATTGATCTTTTGTTCAAGATCTCGGGTCTCCTCAAGCTTTTTTTCAAGGTTATCCCTCACTTTAATCAAATCACGTATATTATCAACCTTATGTTTTTGGAATAGATTTTGGATTTTGTTCCACCGGTTCGAAAGTATCTCCAATAGAGCGGGATTACTTTCTAAGGTTTCCTGTTTACTAATTAAATCGTCCAATATGTCTTTCAGCTCAATAGAAAGACTATTTGTTCGCTCATGAAAAATACTTAGATTTTTGGACTTAGATACAGCTTCGTTGAGTAAAGCATTTAAACTGGAAAATTGAGTAAGCAGTCCAACCTGTTCCTCCTCAATCAAGTGAATGCCTTCAGAGAGATATTGCTGAATTGCCTCAACATTAGATAACTGATCAATTTCCTCTTCCAACGGGATAAGCATATCAGGCGTTAATTTTTCACTGGTCAGTTCGTCATACAAAAACTGATTGTAATCTTGAACTTTCACAGACTCCTCATTGAGTTTCTTTATGTAGTCATAATCCTTTTGGATGATTTGATATTCACTAAGTTTTTTTTTGTATTCTTTAATAATATTTTGATTTCCTGCTATCGCATCCAAAACCAAAAACTGATACTCATTTTTAAACAAAGACTGATTTTCCGATTGAGAATGAACATCGATTAACACCTCACTCAATCGACTGAGAATATCTAGATTAACAGGAGTGTCGTTAATGAATGCCCTTGACTTTCCAGAAGGAATGATCTCTCTTCTCAAAAAAGTTTCCGCCTCATAATCGAGTCCAGAAGCTTGGAAAAAGCTCTGAAGATTGTAGTTGTCAATCAAAAAACTGGCCTCAATGACACACTTTTTTTTATCATCTTTGAGAACGCTCATGTCTGCTCTTTTACCTAAGACCAAACCAAGTCCACCCATAAGAATCGATTTTCCAGCTCCTGTTTCTCCGGTAATACAAGTCATACCTGTATCGAAGGATATATCCAAATACTCAATAAGAGCATAATTCGAAATCTTTAGACTGGTAATCAATTTTAATTGTTAAAACAGTTGCTCTTCAAAGATACTTGAGAAAAAAAATATTTTCAAAGAATGAAACTATTTAATTTGTTTCCACTGAGGTTGATAAAAAGGTGCTATTTTTTTTAACATTTTTAAAGTCCTATCAAAATCCACTTCAGGACCATCAGAAAAAAAGTTTACAATTTCATCTGCCTTAGCATCAAAAAACATTTGTAAGAGCATCGCATTGGGTCGGCGATCATAAAGATTTTCAAGCGGGAGCAATGCACTAATAATGTTGTTTTTGGCTTCCAATAAGTTTTTGGTCATTAAATCCAAACCTTTTCGGTGATAGATGTAAAGTGCTTCACGATATTCCCTAAAGGTATTAGAACGAATTGTGTCACTCAACCAAAATCGATTGCGGTTACTATCATTCTGTTTCCATCCAAGAGCTCCGCCTTGCTGAGACAAGTTAACAATCCGCTGGGCTTGCTCAAAGTAAGCGTCTCCTCCTTTAAGTTGGAGGCTATCAGCATTAATCCCCATGATGATATAAACATAAAAACTTATCAAAGAAACCAAGTTGGATTCATAGGAAGCAGGACTAAAGAATAAAGGTTGAAACTCTTGATAAGTAAAGCTGATGTCCTTGTCTAAAAAATTTAGGAGAGGACTATCGTAATTTGAATCATAAATAGTTCTTTGAGATTGGATTTGTAAAGTCCCCTCAAATTTAGAGGCATTATAACTCGATAAATTGAGAACAAAACTACAAGTGATTTTCTCTTGAGGAAAAAAATTTTGACTCGACCAAGGTTGCATATTAATAAATTCATTAAGCGATCGTTCCAATGTCTCAAAAATTTGCTGGTTGGTCTGATTTACAAGATCAGCATTTACAACAAATTGAGCATTAAGTTCTTGACCATAGACTTTGATCAATGAAAGTGTTAATAATAAAAGGGTTAGGATTTTATTCATTTTGGGACAATATTTGGGAAAAAATATCTTTAGCAACTAAAATCTTTGACTTTAGTTCAAAGGGAGTAATAATTTCATTTTTATCTATATACGTTACTTTATTGGAATCAAATGAAAAGCCCGCACCATGGTCGTTGAGAGAATTCAATACAATAGCATCCAAATTCTTGGACTTAATTTTTTGGATTGCATTGTTAGTTTCATCCTCTGTCTCTAGAGCAAATCCTAACAAAAATTGTTTTTGTTTTAGTTTACCCATATCATACAAAACATCCCGAGTTTTTTCCAACTGAATAGATTGAATTTCAGATTCTTTTTTAATCTTTTGATTGCCAGTATATAGGGGTTTAAAATCCGCCACTGCAGCAGCGGCGATGATAATATCAGATTCAGTAAAATGGTCTAATGCGAGCTGATACATCTCTTCGGCGGTTGATATGTTGTAACGTTCAATCTCTGGAGAGGCTTCAAGTGCACAAGGGCCTGAAATGAGTGTCACATTAGCCCCCAGTTGGCAGGCTTCCTCTGCAAGAGCAAATCCCATTTTGCCGCTGGAATAGTTACCTATAAAACGAACAGGGTCAATTGGTTCAAATGTAGGTCCTGCGG
>CAJWAY010000047.1 GCA_913020685.1 uncultured Flavobacteriaceae bacterium | reverse complement strand
TGAGGGGAAAATCAGATTCACTCCATTTAGATCAAAGTACAGGACTGATCAAATTACTTAAATTACCCCTGAGCCGGAAGGAAAATCAAATATTAACAGCCAGCCAAAAAAACAAAAAAAATCCTGTCCTATGGTTTGGTAAAAGTCAAATGTCAGGAGATAAAATATTTCTTACTTCCGACATGCAAACTAAAAAACTGGATTCCCTTAAAATTATTGGCAACAGCTGGATTATTGAAAGAGATTCCATTAGTGATACTGGTTTTAATCAAATTAAAGGCGGAGTACTCGATGGTCTTTTTAAGGAAGGAGAACTTCGTGAAATTGACGTTAGTAAAAATACCGAGGTCGTTTATTATATGTACTCGGATGAAGACAATGAATTGATTGGGATTGACAAAACCACGTGTAGCCGACTTAAAATGGTTACTAGGGAAAATCAGATTGAGGACATTACTTTCTTTGTCAGTCCGGACGGAAACTTATTTCCAGACAAGGATTTACCCCTTAACGAACGAAAACTCGAAGGTTTTACATGGAGAGTGGATGAGCGCCCCAATACCATACAAGAGCTTTTTAGTGAAGAGGACAATCAATTTCAACCCACTGAAATTCGAAAGGTAAGTATACCGGAGGATTTTCAGCAAAAAATAGAGGAATAAATGCTGGAAGATTTTTTAAAATATCAAGCCAAAACCACTCCCCATCCCCTAGGCTTGGAAATCGAGTATGCCAGTGGCAGCTATCTTTATGATACCAAAGGGAGGTCCTATTTAGATTTTGTAGCCGGTGTATCCGCACTTCCATTAGGTCATTCCCACCCAAAAGTAGTCACTGCCCTCAAGTCTCAAATCGAAAAATACATGCATGTAATGGTTTATGGAGAGTTTGCACAGGCCCCTGCAGTAACACTTTGTAAAACACTGGTAAAGCTGCTTCCCAAAAACCATGAAGTCGTTTATTTGACCAACTCCGGGACTGAAGCAATAGAAGGCGCATTAAAACTGGCAAAGCGAGTGACCCAAAGATCTGGACTGATTGCCGCAAATAGGTCCTATCATGGCAGTACACATGGAGCACTGAGTTTACTGGGTTACGAACAACAAAAAAAAGGATACCGTCCACTACTGCCAGGAGTGCGGTTTCTTAACTTTAATTCTGAAAAAGATTTAAACCAGATTGATGAAAATACCGCAGCAGTTTTATTGGAAACCATTCAAGGAGGAGCAGGATTTATTTTACCGGTAGATAATTACTTGAAGAAGGTCAAAAGAAGATGTGAGGAAATGGGCGCTTTGCTCCTACTCGACGAGATTCAACCGGGATTTGGACGAACGGGTAAAATGTTTGGTTTTGAACATTTTGGTGTTACTCCGGACATCGTTGTAATGGGAAAAGCACTCGGAGGGGGGTTACCCATTGGAGCTTTTTCAGCTTCCAAAAAACTGATGGGAAAATTGGAAGACCGACCAAAACTAGGACACATTACTACTTTTGGAGGAAATCCTGTAATTGCTACAGCAGCATTAACCACCATTAATGAGATCCTTTCCACAAAATTGATTGAACAAATTGACCAAAAAGAAAAAATTTTCAGAGAAAACCTAAAACACCCCATGATCAAAAAGATCAGTGGAAAGGGCTTAATGTTAGCCCCTATTTTTGAACAAAAGCAAATTCCTGATTTATTAATACATCGCTGTATTAACAAGGGGCTTTTACTGTTTTGGTTATTGTGGGAAAAAAATGCCATTAGAATTTCCCCGCCATTAAATATTAGCAAGGAAGAGATACTTAAGGGATGTCGAATCATTAAAGAAACCCTTGACGAAATATGAATGATTGTTAATACATTTGTTGAAAAGAATAAACTGCTCTACTAAATGTATCTTCTATTCTTCAATAATTTTAAGATATAATTTAGTCATATGTTCGATAATTTATCGGAAGACACTAACCCCTCCTTAATCAAATTTGAGCAAATGCTCAAAACCAATCAAGTGTTGTTCTTTGATGCACTTGAATTCGAAAACATCATACATCACTATATAGATTTTGCCCAATTCAACCTTGCTAAGAAAGCTATTAAAATGGGAATGGAACAACACCCTGAGAATGTTGAGATAATGTTGTTGAAGAGTGAGTTGTTTCTTGTTGACGGCTCTTATAATGAAGCTGAGAATATACTCAATGATATTGAAAGGATATCCCCTGAACACGAGGAAATTTTTTTACAAAGGGCTAATATTTTCTCCAAAAAAAAGAATCATCCTAAAGCCATCGAATTGCTAAAAAAGGCTCTAAATGTCTGCGAGGAACCAACTGAAATTTGGAACTTATTGGGAATGGAATACCTTTTTCAAGAAGATTACATCAAAGCTAAAAAATATTTTCATAAATGTTTAAAAGAGAACACATTTGACTATCAATCACTTTATAACTTATTATACTGTTTCGAGCAGTTGGGTGAAAATTTAGAAGCTATCGACACATTGAATAATCTTCTTGAAATCAATCCATACAGTGAGGTTGCATGGCATCAACTTGGAAAAATATATATCAAAATCAACAAACCAGAGGAGGCCCTTTCAGCCTTTGAATTTGCCATTATCAGCGACGATTGTTACACGAGTGCCTACATCGAAAAAGGGAAATTATTGGAACAAATGGGGCGCATCAATGAAGCAATTGCTAACTATAAGTTCTCGTTAAATTTTAACGATCCAAATGCTTTTGTAAACCATAGGATTGGCCTTTGTCATTTGAAATTAGGTAATGAGAATTTAGCTGTCAGATATTTTGAAGAATCAATCAAACTGGAACCTAACCATGAAAAAAGCTGGATGGCCCTCATAGATTTTTTAATCGACTCCAAGGACTATGTAAGGGCACAAAAATATATCAACAAAGCTTTGGAAGCTAACTCCGATAACACAGAATTTTGGAAAAAAAGTGCGTTTATTCATTTCCAATTGAATTTTTATGAGGAAAGCGCCGTAGGTTGTAAAACTGCTATCAGTTTGGGAAATCATGATATTTTGAATTGGACGCTTTGGATGGACTCCCTTATGTTGATCAATGATTGGAAAAAAGCTCTAGAAATTGGAGAGGAAGCATTAAATTACCACAAAAAAAACTCTTCCGTATTGTATCGCTTAGCTGGATGTAAATTCAGGTTAGGTAACAAAAATGAAGCACTCTTTATTTTCGACCAAATAAAAAACAATGTCATTATTCCAAGAAACATCAACCACTTATTTCCTGAACTGATCAAAGTTTAATCCATCAAGGATAAATCTCTTAATTCGGTTTTTCGCTATATATTGCGCTAAATATTGATTTTTGAAAAATCTTATCACAAAAGAAAAAATCACTTTATTCTTAAAGGGAATGGCCATGGGTACTGCCGATTTAATGCCGGGGGTGTCAGGCGGAACAGTTGCCCTAATATTAGGGGTCTATGAGGAGCTTATTCAGTCCATTGTCTCCATCAACCTAAAGAACCTAAAAAGTCTTAGGAATAGTGGTATTAAACCTTTTTTGGTCAATATCAATGGGGAATTTCTATTTGTTCTTTTCTTAGGAATCATATCAGCCATTTTAAGTTTGTCTTTTGCTATAGACTGGCTCATCATCGAACATCCCATTCCACTGTGGTCCTTCTTTTTAGGATTATTCATAGCAAGTATATTTATTTTGAAAAAAACCTTGAATAAGTGGAGCGTTTCCAATTCAATAATTGCAATTTTTAGTGCCTCTTTATCTTTTATTTTTACTCAAATGTCACCTGTTGATAAAGAAATAGGAATTCTATATTTGTTTATTTCAGGTTTTTTCGGCGTAATTGCCATGATTTTACCAGGAATATCTGGGGCCTACATTCTGCTGATACTGGGAACATATAGCACAGTAATCAGTCTTATCAAGAGGACTATAACAAGCTTTACTAGTCTTCAGATGGAAATTATGTTTACCAATTTTACCAAACTATCTGTATTTATTCTCGGTATCGTTCTAGGACTCCGATTTTTTGCCTCAATCCTAAAGTGGTTATTTGACAAAGAACACGATATGACGATGACAGTGATGATTGGTCTGATGGCAGGTGCACTTCATAAATTGTGGCCTTGGCAACAAAAATTTGAGTGGTCTCTTGGTGAAAATTCCAAAACGTTATCGAGGCCGATATCACCTTTTAAGTATTCAGAAAATCCCCAACTTGCAATTGCTATTGTTTTTTTTATAATAGGGCTTTGCTTAGTATGGATTTTGGAAAGAAAAAAAAATATAACACTTCCAAAGTGAGTCAGAATAATTCATCTTTCAAAAAGGATTTAATTTTAGTTTTAAAGGGTATTGCAATGGGAGCAGCTAATAAAGTTCCTGGAGTATCGGGAGGTATCGTTGCGATTGTAGCTGGGTTTTACGAAGAATTGATATACTCCTTTCAGAAAATTAACCTTAAAGCATTCACCATTTTGATCCAAAGAGGCTGGAGTCCTTTCTACCAATATACTAATGGTCGTTTTTTGGTATTACTTTTTTTGGGCGTCTTAATCAGCTATTTTAGCGTCTCTTTAATTCTAGATTATCTGATCAACAATTTTGAAACGCAGGTTTTGGGGTTTTTTTTTGGAATGATCCTTGCATCATTGTATTTCTTATACTTTCAGCTTGAAAAATGGAATTTCAAAACATTTCTATTTTTTCTGATTGGCTTCTCGATAGGTATGGTCATAATGTTGTCCAAACCTTCATCTGAGAATGATGACCTAATGTTTGTTCTTTTTTGCGGGATGATAAGTGTTTCCGGCATGACACTTCCTGGATTGTCAGGTTCATTCATATTACTTTTACTGGGCAATTATACCCTACTATTGGTCGATGCAGTAAATGCCATCTATTATACGCTAACAGATATAATTTGGTTGAAATTCGAATTTATTGAAGACCAATCCAGAATTAAGCTACTCCAATTAGCCTTGATTTTTTTTGTAGGATCCATTGCAGGATTAGTTATGTTCTCAAATGTTTTGAGTTTTGTTTTAAAGAAATTCAAACATCTGACACTTTCTACTATCATTGGTTTTATCGCTGGTTCATTGGGTGTAATTTGGCCCTGGAGAAATGAAGTTTTTATGAAAGATAATTCGGGAGGATTGCTATATAATACATTAGGCAATCCGATCATTGAATACTATGATTATTACTTGCCTGATTTTTTTAATACTGATTTTTTGTTCATCACTTTATTTATAATTTTAGGAATATTTATTGTTAGCTTATTGGAGAAATATGGGGTCCAAAAGAAATAATATAAAGCGTTATGGTTTGATAGGAAGGAATATTTCGTATTCTTTTTCAAGGGGATATTTCAAACAAAAATTTGAAACTGAAAATTTGGATAACTGCACTTATGAAAACTTTGATTTGAATGAAATTCAGGAGTTAAAAAAATTACTTTCAGAAAAGAATATTTATGGACTAAATGTCACCACTCCATTCAAAAGAGAAGTAGTTCCTTTTTTAGATTGCCTCTCGCCTACTGCAGAAAAAATGAATGCTGTAAACACCATAAAATTTCATGAAGATGGAACCGTCAGTGGCCATAATACCGATGTATACGGATTTGAAAAATCATTACTGGAAATCATCAGTACCCTACCAAAAAAAGCATTGATCCTTGGAACTGGCGGGGCTTCCTCTGCAGTAGCTTTTGTGATGAAGAAATTAAATATCGAATTTTCCTATATTTCCAGAAGTGCAGGAGCAAATGCAATTAATTACAATAAGGTAGATGAAAAAATTATGAGCGAACATCACTTAATCATTAATGCTTCCCCTCTAGGTACATTCCCTAATATTCAGTTAGCCCCTCAGCTGCCTTACTCATTTTTGTCTAGTTATCATGTCCTCTTTGACTTGATCTATAACCCACCTGAAACACGTTTTCTTAAAGAGGGAAAAAAAAGGGGTTGTAAGACCTTAAATGGACAAAAAATGCTTGAATACCAGGCTGAAAAGTCTTGGCAGATTTGGAATCAATAGGCAGAATTTTTTTTTTTCGTAAATTTTAGGAAAATTTATTCCAAACGGAAACTTAAATGGCAAAGACAAAAGACATCGCCAATGATCCTCAGAAGAAGAAAAAGGTCAAATCGATTGAGGCAATTGACCTACCTGAAGTTGCTACGGAAGAAAGCAAGTCCATATCTGAATTAAATAATGACTCCTCAAATGAAATATCCTCGAAAGAGGAGGATAAAAAAAATAACGAATCAGCAGAAAAAGTTACTAAAGACTACGGTCAACTGACCTTGATTGAATTATTAGAAAACCTTCAAAAAAGAGTAAAAGCTGAGAAATGGTATACTGATGAAAGAAATATAAAAGAAATTATAAATACTTTCGAAAAAAAGTTTAGGACTGAAATTCAAGAAAAAAAAGAAGCTTTCATCAAAGAGGGAGGAAACGAAATAGACTTTTATTTCAAACCCAAATACAAAAACACATTTGATCAAACATATAGAGAATATAAAAAAAAGAAAAGGATCTTTTTTCAAGAAAGAGAAGAATCACAAAAACTCAATCTGGATAGGAAATTAGAAATTATTGAAAGCCTCAAAGAACTTATCAATATTGATGAAAACATCAACACGACCTACAAAAAATTTAAAAACCTTCAGGACAGTTGGCATAAAACTGGACCTGTTCCTAGGGCTCAGACTAACAACATTTGGCAAACCTACAAGCACCACTCTGAGATATTTTATGATTTTCTTCACCTGAATCGCGAATTGAGAGATTTGGATTTCAAACACAACTATGAAGAGAAAATTAAAATCATAGAGCAAGCCGAAAAACTCTCCGAAATACCCGATGTACTCAAAGCATCGCGTGACCTAAATACCTTACATAGATTGTGGAAAAATGACCTTGGACCGGTTGCCAAAGAGCATCGAGAAGAATTATGGTCCCGTTTTCAAGCTGCGAGTCAAATCATTCATATCAGAAGGCAAGAGTTTGATAAAGAGTATGATAGTATTCTTGAGGAAAATCTTAACAAAAAGAACTTAATTATTGATCGTATGGAGGAGATCAAAAAAGATCCTCCACAAAATCATAATGGGTGGTGTAAGTGCATTGATGAGTTTAATAAAATGAGAGATGAATTTCAATCTATAGGGCAGGTATCAAAAAAATTCAGTAAAACTACATGGGCTAGATTCAGGGAAGTAAGCCGGGAAATCAATCGAGAAAAGAACAAATTTTATAAATTTCAAAAGGCAGAGCAAAAAAAGAATGTTGACCTTAAAAAAGCACTAATCAATGAGGTAAAAGAAATATTGGATAATGATGATTGGAAGAGTTACAGTAACCGAATGAAAAACATTCAAAAAGATTGGAGGGCAATAGGGTTTATCTCGAGAAAGCTATCCAACACCCTCTGGGAGGAATTTCGTTCCCAATGCAATCTTTATTTTGACCGCATAAAATCAGGCTATCAGAGAATCAATAAAAATGAGCTGGAGGCCCACCAAAAAAAAGAAGCGTTTATAAAAAATATTACAGGCCTTCAAATGCCACCCGAAATCGATCCGTTTAAAGAATTTTTTAATTTTCAATGGGAGGAGTATAATCAGTTGGGAGAGTTAAGTGGCAATACTAAAGCCAAAAATATTGAGGACTTCAATAATGCTTTCATTGCACTGATTGAAAAATCAGACATGGAAAAAAGTTTGAGGGCAGAGGCCATAGACTACATTAATTTATTAATCATCAAAGACGATGAAAATGAATTGAATCGAGAAATTCAAAATATTAAAAGAGTCATAGAAGAATTTAAATCAGAGGCAAGACAGTTAGAAAATAATCTCGATTATTTTTCAAATTCCAGCAACGACAATCCCCTTTTAACAGAAGTAACCTCCAAATTGGATCGACTCAAATCTAAAATCGAAAAATACAAAGAAAAGCTAAATGGTTTAAGAAAGCTAAAAAGGGAGATAAGTGCCAAAAACACTCTGGTTGAGGGAGATAACCTCGAGTTTGAGGGAGATAACGGTGAAACAAAATCTTAAATCATTTAGTTTTTTTAGCTTCCTGCCATAAAATCTCCATTTCCTCATTACTCAACTCACTCACTTTTCTTTGAGATTTTTGGGCTTTGTCCTCAATATATTTAAAACGTCTAATAAATTTTTTGTTGGTACGCTCCAATGTATTTTCAGGATTAAGCCTCAGAAATCGTGCATAATTAACTAATGAAAACATAAGATCACCAAATTCTTCATCCATTTTCTTTGAATCACCAGAATCAATTTCTACCATTAGCTCATCTAACTCCTCTTTCACTTTTTCTAATACAGCCTCTTTTTGATTCCAATCAAAACCCACTGCCGATACCTTCTCTTGAATTCTATAAGCCTTTACTAGAGCAGGAAGGTTTTTTGGAACCCCCTCCAAAACACTTTTTTTACCCTCTTTTAACTTAATGTCTTCCCAGTTTTTGACAACTTGGTCTGAATCTTCAACATTGGTTTCACCATAAATATGTGGATGTCGTCGTATCAATTTATCTGCAATTTGGTTGGCAACGTCAGCAATATCAAAAGCCTTTTTTTCACTCCCTATTTTAGAATAAAAAAAGACATGAAGGAGAAGATCTCCGAGCTCTTTTTTGATTTCATCTAAATTGTTTTCCAAAATTGCATCTCCCAATTCATAAGTCTCCTCTATTGTTAAATGGCGAAGAGTCTCAAAAGTCTG
>CAJWAY010000046.1 GCA_913020685.1 uncultured Flavobacteriaceae bacterium | reverse complement strand
AAGTCCGCTACGATGATCAAAAGGTCAACAGCAGTCCTCCCATATACCTGTTGCTGAACAAACCAAAGGGTTTTGTTGCGACTACACAAGGTGGTAAGATCAAAAAATCTGTGCAAGAACTCATCCGCAGTACCTATTCCGAAATAATACCGCCCATTGATGATATGGGCCGAGCTATGACCGGTTTACTTTTGATGACAAACGATGAAAAAATTCACAAAAAAATGGCTGACACAAGGTCTCGTTTTTCTTCGATTTACCAAGTTATACTTAAACAAAATGCCAAAATAACAGATTTAAGTGCACTGATTAAAGGTGTTCGAATCCAGGATATGGTTTACAAGGTTAAGTCTGCAGTCTATATCCAAGGGGGGAGCAAAAAAGAAATTGGAATTGAAGCCCCAAACCTTTCCCCTGGTTTACTCAAAAAAATACTCGAACAAAGATCGATGAATGTCATGTCGATGGATCGAGTTATGTTGGCCGGATTGACAAAAAAAGACTTGCCCCGGGGCAGATGGCGCTCACTTACTGAATTGGAAATAAAATTCCTTAAAATGATCTCATTGGGATCCGATGCCAAGTTAACCCAGAGAGTAAAAGGTTCAAAGCTTTAAAAATGATTTTTCGATTAGAAACACTAATGTTTAAAAAATATATTTATGTACATTAAATTATCTTATACTTTTGATAAATTTGGGAATTGCTGCTACACCATTTTTTTCTAAAAATTTGATAAATGCTGATCCAATAATGCCCCCACTACAATATTTAGTAGCCACCTGGTAGGTATTGGCGTTACTGATTCCAAAACCAACTATCTGTGGCGTGCTGAGTTTCATATTTGCGATGCGTTTAAAATAATCTTCCTGTATCTTTCCAAAAGTTTTTTGGGCGCCGGTGACACTGGCACTGCTAACCATATAAATAAAACCATTTGAAATACTATCAATGAAGTTAATTCTGGCCTCCGGAGTATGCGGGGTGATCAAAAACATATTGTACAAGTTGTACTTGTCAAAAACTTCCTTATGGTACTCGTGGTATAGGTCAATTGGAAGGTCGGGGATGATTAGACCGTCAATACCAATGGATTGGCATTTTTGGCAAAAGCGTTCTATTCCGTATTGCATTATTGGATTGAAATACCCCATCAATATTAGTGGAATATGTATGTTTTCTCTTATATTTTCGAGCTGGTCGAATAGTTTTTCGGTGGTCATTCCATTGCGAAGGGCACAGGTAGAACTTTCTTGTATGGTAGGACCGTCAGCAAGTGGATCGCTAAAGGGTAAACCAATCTCTACCATATCAACACCACTGTCTTGAAGAGTTTCGAGAATGGGTACGGTATCCTCCAATTCAGGGTGTCCCGCCGAGAAATAAATAGAGAGCAGTTTTTTGTTTTTTTTGAAAGTTTGGTCTATGCGGTTCATTTCAATTTAAAATGGTCGATATAGGTGTCTAAATCTTTGTCTCCTCTTCCAGAACAATTAAAAACGATCACTTCATCGGGGTAGAATTTTCTTACATCGAGTACGGCAAAAGCATGTGCTGTCTCTATGGCTGGAATAATCCCTTCCATTTGCGAGAGGGTCAAGCCCCAGTCCATGGCTTCTTGGTCGGGAATTGAAATGAATTCGGCTCTTTTACTTCGAAACAAGTGGGCGTGCATGGGTCCCACTCCGGGATAGTCTAACCCTGCAGAGATGGAATAGGGTTCTGTAATTTGTCCATCTAGGGTTTGCATTAAAAGAGTTTTACTACCGTGGATGATTCCCTCTTTTCCAAGCACTGAGGTGGCAGCACTTGCTCCTGAGTTGATGCCTTTTCCTGCGGCCTCAACTGCAATGATGTTTACCTGTAGGTTTTCCAAAAAGTGATAATACAGTCCGGCGGCATTGCTTCCTCCCCCCACACAAGCAATGACATGATCAGGATATTCACGGTTTTCCTTTTCCAACAATTGTGCTTGGGTTTCAGCACTGATCACGGATTGAAAACGCGCGACCATGTCGGGATATGGGTGAGGTCCAACAACAGAGCCAATAATGTAGTGGGTGTCGACAGGATTGTTGATCCAGTCTCGGATGGCCTCATTTGTTGCGTCTTTGAGCGTTTTACTGCCCGATTTAGCCGCCTTTACTTCAGCGCCCAACATTTTCATCCGGGCAACGTTGGGAGCTTGACGTTGGATATCCAAGCTACCCATATAAATTACACATTCTAAGCCCATCAAGGCGCAAACGGTGGCTGTAGCAACCCCATGTTGTCCGGCTCCGGTTTCAGCAATGATTCGTTTTTTATTCAATCGTTTGGCCATTAATATTTGCCCGATGGTATTGTTTACCTTATGGGCTCCCGTATGACATAGGTCCTCTCTTTTGAGATAAATCTTGGTGTTGTATTTTTCAGATAAACTCTCTGCAAAATACAAAGGTGTTGGTCTACCTACATAGTTAGTGAGAAGTGACTGAAATTCTTTTTGAAACGAATCTGATTCACTAATTTGAATGTAGTTTTGTCTCAATTCCTCTATATTAGGGTAGAGCATCTCAGGGATGTATGCTCCCCCGAATTCACCGTAAAATCCCTTATTATCTGCCTGATACTTCATTTTGTAGTGTTGATTTAAATTTCTTTATCATTTCAATGTTCTTTAGGCCTGGTTCTATTTCAAATATGCTGTTGATGTCAATGGCATAAATGGGTAAATTTAAGTTAATTATTGATGCAATAGCACTCTTGTCTTCTGTACCGATTCCTCCACTAAGAAAAAAGGGTTTTGCAGAGTTATACTTCCGAAGTACTGACCAGTCAAAAGACCTGCCGTTACCTCCAGGTAATTTTCCCTTGCTGTCGAACAAAAAATAATCGCAAACGAATTCGTAAGACTCTAAAACTGAAAAATCAAAAGCAGTGTCTACTGCGAAAGCTTTAATGATTTCAAATTTCTTTTTAAGCTTTTGGCAAAAATTAGGGCTTTCACTACCATGGAGTTGTATTGCCTGAAGTTGATGTTGTTTTGCAACATCCAAAATATAGTCCATGGTGGCATCGACAAATACACCCGTTTTTTTGATAGAAAGAGGCAAATCAGGTGTGGAATCTGAAACAAACCTTTTGGAGTGTTCCCAAAAAACAAAGCCAATGTAGTCCGGGGTCAAATTCGATAGGGCCATAATATTATCGGGCGAACGCATGCCGCAAACTTTCAGTTTCATCTATTTAAATTGAAATTAACCTCCATTTGTCTAACTGTATATTTTTTTAAGGACATATCTTTGCTGTTTTAAATTAATTTTTGAGGGCTTTACTGGATTAGGTTTTTGATTAAACTTGATGCAGCAAGGCCAGGAGATTTGGTTTTCATAAAGTTTTCTCCGATCAAAAATCCCTCGTATCCATAGGGCTTTAAAGCCTTAATGGCTCCAGTTGAACTGATACCGCTCTCGGATACTTTCACAAAATCGTTTGGGATGAACTCGGCTAAAGCTATGCTGTTTTCTAAGCTAACTTCAAAAGTTTTGAGGTTACGGTTGTTCACCCCTATCATATCCAAAGAGGGCATTAGGGCTTTGTTCAACTCTTCTTGGTTGTGAACTTCCAAAAGTACCTCTAAGCCTATGCTTTGTGCAGTATGGGAAAGTTGTTTGATCCGTTCCCGATCCAAAACGGCTGCAATCAATAAGATGACATCTGCACCGTGGGCTTTGGCTTCGAACAATTGATAGGGATCGATGATGAATTCTTTTCTCAAGATTGGAATTTGGCATTCTGCCCTAGCAGCGGTCAAATCCTCCAAACTGCCCCCAAAATATTTTTGATCAGTAAGTACAGAGATCCCAGTTACTCCAGCTTTTTGATAATCTTGGGCGACCTTGTGTATAGACAAATTACTGTTAATATTATCCAGTGAAGGGGAACGTCTTTTGTGCTCTGCTATGATGCCCGTGGGACTATTCTTCAACCCTTGGGACAAAGACAAGGCCTCTCGTTCAAACCAAGGAGATTGTTCCCAAAAGGTCTGAGGAAATGCTCTCATTCTCAGTTCAACTTCCTTGATTTTGTTTGCGATTATGCGGTCCAGTATAGTCATGATGCACTGAGATTTTGTAGTGTTTTAAATGATTTGGCTGCTTGTCCCGAGAGTAGGGAGACTTTTGCTTTTTCAAAACCCTCCAGTGGAGTACAGTTGGTGGCAGTTGCTATGGCCATAGCAGCATTGGCACAGACTACATCGTTCTGAGCCTGGCTGCCTTTTCCATCCAATATGGCCGTAAAGATGGCAGCAGAAGAGGGGACTGTTGAACCACCACTTATTTGTTTTTCGTCCAGTGCTAGCAAACCAAAATCTTGAGGAGCAATAATACTTTCCCCATTATTTCTGATCGCCTTAGCCGGACCAGTTAGTGAAATTTCATCATAACCATCCAAGGCATGTATTATGGTAAAATTTTGATCCGTTTTTTGGAAGAGGTAGCCGTACAGCCTTGCTAATTCTAAATTAAAAACCCCTGTGAGTTGATGTTTGGGAAAGGTCGGATTGACCAGTGGCCCTAGCATGTTAAAAAAAGTCTTGACACCCAGTTCCCTTCGGATAGGAGCAACATTTTTCATGGCCGGGTGGAAGAGAGGGGCGTGAAGAGTGCAAATTCCTGCTTGATCGATACATCGTTTGATAAAATCTGCATCATTTGAAAACCGAATCCCCAGATGTTCCAGTACATTGCTGGAACCACAGCCCGAAGAAACACCGTAATTACCATGTTTCGCAACCTTAACTCCAGCTCCTGCAGTGATAAAGGAAGCGAGGGTAGAGATATTAAAGGTATTTTTTCCGTCTCCGCCCGTTCCGCATAGATCGATCGGACTGAATTCACTCAAGTCGATGAACAAACAAAGCTTTTGCAGTGCTTTTCTAAAACCTTCGAGTTCTTCGAGGGTGATACTACGCATCATGAATACGGTCAAAAAAGAGGCAATCTGACTTGGGTTGAACTTTCCCTTTGTGATGTCCGTTAGCAAGCCTTCTGACTCTTTTCTATCTAAGGTTTCGTGATGGGTCAGGCGGTTGAGTATGGCTTCCATTTTTTAGCTATTGATCCAGTTTTCTAATATTTTTTTTCCGTATGGTGTCAAAATGGATTCGGGGTGAAATTGTACAGCCCTGATCGGCAGGCTTTTATGTCTGAGGGACATCAATTGTTGGTTTTCATCAAAAGAGGTGGCAACCAAATCCCTCGGCAATGGGGTTTGAACAACCCATGAGTGATATCGTCCCACATCAAAAATTTGAGGTAAGTCTTTGAACAACAGGTCGTCCTCGGCCACCCTAACTGGCGTAGCTACTCCGTGGAAAACGGTATCCAAATTGACAAGGCTAGCTCCAAAAACTTCTCCTATTGCCTGCTGACCCAAACAAACTCCGAGAATTTTTTTTGTTGAAGCGTATCTTTCGATGGTTGCCTTTAGCAACCCCGCTTCATCTGGGATACCAGGACCCGGAGAGAGCAATAGATATTCATACTCCTCGGGTTCTGAAAGCTCAAATTGATCGTTCCGCCTTACTGTGACTTTGGCTCCCAATTCCTCTATGTAATGTACCAAATTGTAGGTAAAGGAATCGTAATTATCAATGACAAATATTTTTTTCATACTTATAATTTTTCGGCCATTGTTAAGGCTTTGTCCAAGGCTCCCAATTTATTGTACACCTCTTGTAATTCGTTTTCCGGTGTGGATTTAGACACTATACCTGCTCCCGCTTGATAGTGTAGTTGTTGGTTTTTACTTGTAAAAGAACGGATTATGATGCAGTGGTTGAAGTTGCCCTCAAAATCCATATACCCCAATGCTCCTCCATAAGCATTTCGGGCGGTGTTTTCGTAGCGATCAATCAGCTGGAGGGCCATATGTTTTGGTGCGCCGCTTAATGTTCCCGCAGGGAAAGTATCAGCTACCACTTGAAAAGTTTTAGTATAAGATTTAAGATAAGCTGTAACCTTAGAAACCAGGTGAATTACGTGAGAGAAAAATTGTATTTCCCTATTTTTTTCTACGACAACTTCATTGCCGTTTCGGCTCAGGTCGTTACGAGCGAGATCAACCAGCATTACATGTTCAGAGTTTTCTTTGGGATCGGATGCCAAAAGTTCAGCCGAGGCTAAGTCTTCCTGATCATTGCCAGTTCTTTTAAAAGTACCGGCAATTGGGTGAATTTCAGCTTTGCCTTGTTCAACCACTAGCTGTGCCTCGGGCGAGCTACCAAAAATTTTAAAATCACCGTAGTCAAAAAAGAAAAGATAAGGCGAGGGGTTAATGGATCTCAATGTGCGGTAAACATTGAATTCATCTCCCGAAAAGCCCTGCGAAAATTGGCGTGAAAGCACCAACTGAAAAACATCCCCCCTAAAACAGTGTTCCTTGGCCTTATTGACAAGCGAGATAAACTCTTCATCTGTGAGGTTTGATAATTTTTCACCTTGTTTTTTGAATTGATATGATGTAGTGTTCCCTTTTTTGAGAATTCTTTCAATCTCATCTAGGTTATTCAGCCCATCATAACTATGAGAAAACAAATGCGCCTCATGATTAAAAAGACTGATCGCGATAATGTTTTGGTAAACGGCATAATAGATTTCAGGGAGCTCCAGATTGTCTTTGTCTTTTCTAAGAGATAAATTTTCAAAGTGGGTGACTGCCTCATGTGCGATGAATCCAAAAAGTCCATTAGTGATGAATTTGAAAGGGAATTTTTTTGACTCGAATTGCTGCGCAAAATCTTGAACTATCTCGGGGACTTGGTCTGCTACAGTCAAGTTTTTTTCTTGATTACTTCCGTTTGGAAAGTTATATGTTATTTTTCCCCCGCTGATACTCAGGCTGGCAATAGGGTTGCAACAGATATAAGAGAAGTTATTGGCTCTGGCATCGTAGTCGCTGCTCTCTAGCAGTAAGCTATGGGGAAATTGATCCCTTATTTTGAGATAGACGCTAACCGGGGTGAGAGTGTCCGCAAGAATTTTTTGGTGCTCGGAATACAATTTAAACCTTTTATTCATGTTGTAAAATTAAAAAAGGCTTGTCGTGATGACAAGCCTTTTATATATACTAGGGTATCACAAAATGTTTACAAAATTTTGATCCACCAGCTTATTTGAAAATTTTCGCAATTCATGGAGCAAATATAAATGAAAAAACATTAATGCAACCTAATATTTATTTTTTCAGCCTAATTCCACTTTAGACTAACTTCCATTCTGATATCGTCTAAGATTAGTTTGTCGCCAAGGTTTTCAAAAAACGAACCTGAACGAAAACGAACGTTGTATTTGGATCGATCAAAGGTCAAATTTGCTATTGCAGTTTTTTTATCTCCCAAAATGATGGTAAATTCAACAGCGTGTTTGATGCCCTTTATTGTTAATTCACCATATAGTTTTTGTACATCTCCTTCAAATTTTGCTTTTTGGGTAATTTTCAAGGTTGCTTCGGGATATTTGTCGACACTAAAAAAATCATCTGACCTTAGGTGACCCTCTAGTCTTGCTTTTGCACCACCTGATAAATCCTCAACGCTGAGTGAGATCATATTTACTACAAAATTTCCTCCGATAATCAAACCATCTTGTAGCTCGATCTGTCCTTCTTTAAAACTGAGATTACCAAAATGAGTTTTTCCTGTCAGTTCTTCACCGTACCAACGTATTACAGATTGTGTTTGGTTAGCAGTAAGGCTTTGAGAATATGAAAAGGCTATGCTAGTCAGAGTCAAAGTTATAGTGATAATAAATTTAAAGGTTGCTTTCATTTTTGAAGATTTAAATATTACTGATTTAAAGTTATTTTATTAATTAAATTTCTGAGAGTTTTTTGTTCTTCCAAGCTTAGTGGTTTCAATATAGTAGCCTCCGTTTTCTGGATTTTAGTATCGAGATTACTCAAAACATCCAAACCTTTGTCGGTAATTGTGATTTCAATTTTTCTTCTATTTAGTTTACAAGTTTTGCGAACTACTAATTTCTTTATAATTAATTTATCTACCAAACGTGTGGTATTACTCATTTTATGAATCATTCTTTTTTGTACAGTTTGCAAATTTGCAGGTATTCCCTTGCGCCCCCTTAAAATTCTTAGTACATTGAACTGTTGTAATGAAATATCGAAGGTCTTTAGTACTTCTCCAATATGTTCTTCGACTTTAGACCCTGCTTTTAGAATTCCTACAACAGTATTTTTAGCCAATTCTATAGATTCCATATTTGTAACTACAATATTTGTTCATACAAATGTAAAAGAAAAATACAAACTTACTACAAAATTTATTTTTTTTGCAATAGAATATTAACTTTAAATTAAAAAACAATGAATTTATCACAAGAGGATTGGAAAAAAAAAATTGAAAATGATGAAAATGCTTTTTTGCTTGATGTAAGAACATTTGAGGAATTTCAGGAAGGTCATATACCAAATGCAAAATTAATTGATATTCTCCAAGCCGATAAATTTATTGAGTCAATTAAGTCTTTGGATCCAAACAAAAACTATTATGTTTATTGTAGATCTGGTAGTCGAAGCTCTCAGGCCTGTCAATTGATGAATCAGACAGGCATATTTTCAACCTTTAATTTACTAGGTGGGTTTATGGAATGGGAAGAAGCCTCTTTTTCGTAAATTCCTATAAAAATAATGGCCTAAATTATGATTAAAGAACACTTTAGTTTTAACTGTCGCCCTGCAAAATACTATTCCTCAGTTGTTCGTTGAATTTGATTTTTAAAAATTTTAAATTTACTCTGTGAATAAG
>CAJWAY010000045.1 GCA_913020685.1 uncultured Flavobacteriaceae bacterium | reverse complement strand
AAAGCCAAAGCTGAGGCCATGGCTTTCATCCAACAAAATTTAGAGGAAGCGAAATTAACCGTTGAACATGAAGCTAAAAAAATCATTATCAATACCATTCAACGAATTGGCACTGAGGAGTCAATTGAAAACTGCGTATCTGTTTTCAATTTGGAATCGGATGATGTAAAAGGAAGAATCATTGGTAGGGAGGGAAGAAATATCCGAGCGATCGAGGCTGCCACAGGAGTAGAAATCATTGTTGATGATACTCCCGAAGCTGTCATTCTTTCCTGTTTTGATCCTGTTCGACGCGAAATTGCCCGCTTATCCATACATCGACTGGTGACCGATGGTAGAATTCATCCTGCCAGAATTGAGGAGGTAGTAAACAAAACAAAAAAACAAATCAAAAACGAAATTGTAGAAGTTGGAAAAAGAACTGTAATTGATTTGGGTGTACATGGTCTTAATGCTGAATTGATCAAAATCATTGGTCGAATGAAATATCGCTCTTCCTACGGTCAAAATTTGTTACAACATTCTAGAGAAGTGGCCAAGCTGTGTGGTGTTATGGCCTCAGAGTTGGGTTTGAATCCCAAGTTAGCTAAGCGTGCTGGGCTACTTCACGATATCGGTAAAGTACCCGAGGAGGAAACCGAAACACCTCATGCTATTCTAGGTATGGAGTGGGCCGAAAAATATGGTGAGAAAAAAGAGGTTTGCAATGCAATTGGTGCCCACCACGACGAAATCGAAATGACCTCACTTTTATCTCCAATAGTTCAGGTATGTGATGCCATATCTGGAGCCAGACCAGGGGCTAGAAGACAAGTACTTGACAGTTATGTTCAGCGGTTAAAAGATCTAGAAGATGTTGCTTATGATTTTAATGGTGTGAACAAAGCCTATGCCATTCAGGCTGGAAGAGAACTGAGAGTAATAGTCGAAAGTGAAAAGGTTTCTGACGCCCAAGCTGCTGAACTTTCCTTCCAGATCTCTCAAAAAATCCAAACCGATATGACCTATCCTGGACAGGTAAAAGTAACTGTGATCCGCGAAACAAGAGCTGTAAACGTTGCAAAATAACTATTGAAAGAAAATTGCCAAACCACCAAGTCCTGTCAATAAAAGAATCAATTGTCGGTATCTGTCGTTTTTTATTTTTTTTACTATTGACACTCCTAACATAAATCCCAAAATAACAGCTGGAATTAAACTCAAACTAATTTGAAATGATACCAGGTTGATGGTACCCCATGACCAGATATGAAATGGTATTTTAAAGAGATTAATAATAAAAAATAACCAAGCCGCAGTTCCGATAAATTCATTTTTAGGCAATTTGATGGCTAAAAAATAGATGTTGGAGAAGGCACCTGCCAAGTTCCCTACCATAGTTGTAAACCCTGCCATCATCCCCATCAAAGCTGCAAAACTCCAATGGGTAGGGACTTTTCTGTCTTTCTTTCCCTCCCAATAATACATCATGGCCACACTGATGAGAATGATGACGGCCATGCCAGACTTAAAAAGATCTTCCTGCAGATCTTTACCCAAAACCACCCCCACCAAAACCCCCGCTACCATCCAAGGTAAAAGTTTGATCAGATAAGCCCACTTTACATGTCGCTTGTAATAGATCACCGCCAATATATCACCGCAGATCAGTAAAGGCATTAAAATTCCAGTTGATTCTTTAGCACCGTAAACCAGTGCCAATCCCGTAACGATTAGTACCGCCAATCCTTTGATACCTGACTTGGCAATACCCATCAGTAAGGCAGCGCTAAAGGCGATTATAAAAGCAAAACTTAGATAGGGAACAGTAGTTTGCAGTAACAATGGATTGTGAAATTGTCTTAGTAGTCCGCAAAGCTATTGAATTAATTTCTTTTACCCCATAAAGAGGGTGATCTTTGGTAAAATTTTATTTTGAGTTGGTACAAGTCTGTTTTGTTTCATGATAAGAACTTTGATAAAATCCTTAAATACAATAATTGATATGATTAATCAGCTTTTTTTATTTTTGAATACGTCTATCACTACTCAATTTCATTTTTATTACATTTAGTTCAACCACTCTATTGAATTAATATGAAAAAATAAAATACCAGACTATTGTCTCTTGACATATTAAGGGGACTGACCATCGTATTGATGATCATTGTCATCGACCTGGGTTCGTGAAGTCAAGTTTATGCTACTCCATTACATGCCAATTATTCAAAACAAAAAACTTCATTAAACTTTAATGATAAAATAACACCCCTATCTATCGAACTTTTTCAGCTTGGTTTTATTTGTATATTTGGCGAACCAAACCAATACAATGAAAAGTAAAAACACCTATTGGAAAACTAATTTGAAGTATTTGGTTATTCTTTTATCCATATGGTTTTCTGTTTCCTTTGGGTTCGGTATTCTAATGGTAGACCAACTCAATCAAATTCAAATGGCAGGTTTCAAGATTGGCTTCTGGTTTGCCCAACAAGGCGCTATTTACGTTTTTGTGATTTTGATTTTTGTCTACATCTACTTGATGAATCGATTAGATCAAAAATTTAAAAACAAATTTTAATGGAATTACAATATTGGATTTGGATTGCTGTAGGGCTAAGTTTTACATTATATATTGCAATTGCAATTATATCAAGGGCTTCCTCTACAGGAGAGTTTTACATTGCAGGTAAGGGAGTACCACCTATTGCCAATGGAATGGCCACAGCTGCCGACTGGATGTCTGCCGCCTCTTTTATTTCCATGGCTGGGATAATTTCTTTTAACGGTTATGACGGTTCAGTTTATCTGATGGGTTGGACTGGAGGTTACGTTTTATTGGCACTTTTGTTGGCTCCTTATTTAAGAAAATTTGGAAAATTCACCGTTCCCGATTTTATCGGTGATCGTTATTATTCTAATATAGCGCGAGGGGTAGCTGTTTTTTGTGCATTGATTGTATCATTTACCTATATAGCTGGACAAATGCGAGGGGTAGGTGTGGTTTTTTCACGCTACTTGGAGGTTGATATTACTACCGGTGTGCTGATTGGTATGTTGATTGTTCTTTTCTATGCTGTATTGGGGGGGATGAAAGGAATAACCTACACACAAGTTGCCCAGTATTGTGTTCTGATCTTTGCCTTTATGTTGCCTGCTATTTTTATCTCTTTGATGGTGACTGGTAATGCCATTCCCCAAATAGGCTTTGGTTCTTCAGGAAGTGATGGGGTTTATTTACTTGATAAATTAGATGGTTTACACCGTGAACTTGGATTCCACGAGTATACTTCCGGTAAAAAATCAACTCTGGATGTTTTTCTCATCACAGCTGCGCTAATGGTAGGAACGGCAGGATTACCACATGTTATCGTTCGTTTTTTTACGGTAAAAAAAGTGAGCGATGCAAGAAAATCCGCAGGTTGGGCTTTACTATTTATTGCCATTTTATATACTACGGCTCCTGCAGTAGCAGTTTTTTCAAGAACCAATTTGATCGAAACCGTAAGCAATAAAGCCTACGCTTCTTTACCAGAATGGTTTAACAAATGGGAGGCTACAGGACTTATTACTTATGAAGACAAAAACCAGGACGGTATGGTTCAATATCTAGCTGATCCAAAGATCAATGAATTGAAAGTCGATGCAGATATTATGGTATTGGCCAACCCTGAGATAGCCGATTTACCTAATTGGGTGATTGCCATTATGGCAGCAGGTGCTCTTGCTGCTGCACTTTCTACAGCTGCGGGACTTTTGCTTGTAATTTCTTCATCTGTATCCCATGACTTGATCAAAAAAATGATTAAACCCGATGTCAGTGAAAAAGGAGAATTGATCGCTGCCCGCTTATCTGCCGTTGGCGCTGTGATGTTAGCAGCGTATTTTGGTATTAATCCACCAGGCTTTGTTGCAGCCACAGTAGCATTGGCTTTTGGTCTGGCGGCAGCTTCCTTCTTTCCAGCTATTGTGATGGGGATTTTTAGTAAGAGAATGAATAAAGAGGGAGCTGTTGCAGGAATGGTAGTTGGAATTCTTTTAATGTTATTTTATATGACAAAATTCAAATTTGGGTGGTTTGGTGGTGGAACAGAAAAAGACTGGTGGTTTGGAATATCGCCCGAGGGATTTGGTTCTTTTGCCATGATGGTTAACTTCCTAGTGTCTATAACTATTTCAAATTTTACTCCGGAACCCGATACTGAAATCCAAAAATTAATTGAAAACATTAGAAATCCAGATGAAGATTAAAAAATTTTTTAAAATAAAAAAAATTCTTCTGATCACACTGATTACTTTTAAAAGTATTTCAGCCCAAGAAAAAAAACCGCTTGACAACATTAATGTTACGGAAGTCTTAATGCATTTGGATTGGCCAAGAATGAACTATTTTGATGATCAAAACAAAGTTGTAGATCCTGTTATAAATGATGGTCGTGTAGTTTTTATGGGAAACTCTATCACTCAAGGGTGGTCCCAATACATGCCTCAGATGTTTGACAATCAAAACTATATTAATAGGGGAATTGGTGGTCAAACGACTCCTCAAATGCTTTTGCGTTTTAGACAGGACGTGATCGCACTCCGACCAAAAGTAGTTGTTATTCTGGCTGGAACAAACGACATAGCAGGTAATACTCCGTTAAAGGACTTGGAGACCGTGGCAGGACATCTGTTTTCGATGGCCGAGCTGGCCCTTGCGCATGGCATCAAAGTGATATTATGTTCTGTAATTCCTGCTGCAGAATATCCATGGAGAAAGGGTAAAAATCCTCAAACTAAAATACCCCAACTTAATCAAATTATCCAAAACTACTGTAATGAAAATGACATTTACTACTTGGATTACTTTAGAGCGATGACTAATAAAAAAAATGGTTTGATCAAAAGCTATGGCTACGATGGTGTTCACCCAAATGAGCAGGGTTATAAGGTTATGTCTTTATTGGTGAGGAAGGCTATAGACCAATTGCTTGAGCGATAATTGTATTGCTAATCAAACAAATTTTGAACCTGACGCCACTACTTGTTGTATGATTTTTACGTCAGAAATGGGTTCGCAATTAGTTATTTTGTCAAGCGCTTTATCAGGTAGGTATATATAATTAAAACCTTCTTTAAAAAAAATCACAATTTTGGTCATTGATCCCCGCGCCTGCCATTATCACCAGTTCGTCTTTTGCTATATTTAGAAGTTCAACCAACAGTGCTAATCTCTTTATTGCCATAAGTTGTTGCTCTGAGGTCAAGACATGATTAAATCCCAGATCCATTATTTTTTTAAAGATTTCCTTGGTTAGACCACATTTTCAAAGGCCTGACGGAAAGTCAAGTCCAACGGATATGCCATTTTAAGCCTTTTTTTATAAGATTTAGGGGAAGCGAATTGTGTCATCATATCATTGATTAAGCCAATGACAATAACCTTAGCTCCTGTTACCTTTATCATTTCAATTTGAGTTAATTTCTTTTGCTCCTTACTTGCACTATAGATAAAGTTCCCCCACCTTGGACGAATCAAAACTTGAATAGGAATGTAAGAATAATTTAATAAGTATTCAAGAAATTTTGGAGAGGGGGTCAATCCACCATTTAATAAATTTTTACAAAACTCCAATCGCGACCTCCCCATCAATGGCATTGTATGGGGAAGGTATGGAAGTATAATAGATTTCAATTATTAAGAAAAAAATTTTTATTAATGTAAGTTTATAGCAATTTGATTGTTTTCTATTGTTTCAAACTATTATTTTTGATCAATCTTTAATTAAATACACCTATATTTAGGAGTGACAAACAATACTTTATAATCTTACCAATTAATGAAACAGGAAAAAATTTTATATCAGTTTCCAGGGGCTTTTGAGGAATGCCGGTTTGAAAAACTCCATAATGTTACTTTCGATTCACCTTTTTTAGGCTCTCAAGCAGTAGCTGATGAAATAGCTTCACTTATAAAAGAAAAAAAAGCTAATGGATTGCCCTGTGTTTTGGGACTGGCTACGGGCTCTTCTCCTATCAGTGTATACAATCAGTTGATAAAACTTCACCGGGAGGAAGGTTTAAGTTTTAAAAACGTGATCACCTTCAATCTTGATGAATACTATGGGCTAGAACCTACAGACATTAACAGTTATCATTTTTTTATGCGTGAAAACCTTTTTGATCACATTGATATTCCTTCAGAAAACATCAACATTCCCTCAGGAATCATTGAACCTATGAAAGTGTGGGGCTACTGTAAAGCCTATGAAAAAAAGATAGCTGATTTAGGAGGACTCGATTTCCAATTGTTAGGTATTGGAAGAACTGGGCATATCGGTTTCAATGAGCCAGGTTCAAATATCAACTCACAAACCCGATTGGTTTCATTAGATCACGTTACGCGATATGATGCTGCAGGGGCTTTTCATGGTATTGAAAATGTTCCCAGTAAAGCTATCACAATGGGGATTAAAACGATTCTTTCAGCCAAGCGTATTGTCCTTTTAGCATGGGGAATCAATAAAAGTGAGATTATACATAAAGCAGTAGAGGGTTCTATAACTCCCAATATTCCTACTTCGTACCTTCAAAAACATAAGAACACTACCTTGGTCTTGGACCACCAGTCAGCATTGGGATTGACCAGAATTAAAACACCTTGGATTACTGGAAACTTTGATTGGAGTGAGCTTTCCAATCAATGTAAAGCAGTTTATTGGTTGTGTGAAAAAACTAAAAAATCAATTTTAAAATTAACAGAGGAAGACTACAATCAGAATGGAATGTCAGAGCTTTTGATCTCAGAGGGAAACTATTACGATCTCAATATCAAAATGTTCAATTGTATACAAAATACCATTACAGGTTGGCCAGGAGGTAAACCCAACTCCGATGACAGCAATCGACCAGAACGTGCCTTGCCTAAGAAAAAAAGATCTATTATTTTCAGTCCCCATCCTGATGACGATGTCATATCAATGGGAGGCACTTTTGATCGGTTGGTTACCCAAGGCCATGAGGTACATGTGGCCTACCAAACCTCTGGAAACATTGCGGTATCTGATGACGAAGCACTTAAGTATATTGAAATAGATTATGACATAAGCGATGATAACTCATTATATATAGATTTGAAAAAGGAGTTGCTACACAAAGAAAAAAACACCGTTGACTCTTTAGCTTTGAGAAAGTTAAAAGGTTCCATCAGAAAAAGAGAGTCTCTTGCAGCAACTCGATACATAGGAATCCCCGACAATCAAGTTCACTTCCTAAACCTCCCTTTTTATGAAAGTGGTAAAATAAAAAAAAATGAGCCTACACAAGAGGATATTGACATTACCTGTCAATTGATAGAAATTGTAAAACCGCACCAAATCTTTGCAGCTGGTGATCTGGCTGATCCACACGGAACCCACCGTATTTGCTTGAATATTCTATTTGATTCTGTAAGCCTATTAAAGTCAAAGTCTTTTATGAAGGATTGTTGGGTATGGCTATACAGAGGAGCTTGGCAAGAATTTGAAGTGCACGAAATCGAGATGGCCGTTCCTATGAGTCCAGACCAAGTTTTACGAAAGCGTAAAGCGATATTTTATCACCAATCTCAGAAGGACAGCGTTATGTTTCAGGGCAGTGACGACCGTGAATTTTGGGTACGGGCTGAGGACAGAAACCGCTTGAGTGCAAAACGTTACAGAGACCTGGGTCTATCTGATTATCAGGCGATGGAGTTATTTCAGCGTTACTATTTTTAAATATTAACCTTATTTTTTTGGATATATTAGAAAATAAAAATTAACGATGTAGTGATGGAAAGATCAGCAATCCCAAGGGTTATGATAAAAAAGTTTTGGCTGATTTTATTCTAAAAGAAGCTATGGTAGACCACCTTTATAAGGGAAAACATCTCAATGCACATATTTAAATTAAACTGTATAAATTATAATTAGGTATGGTTTGCGAAATGTGTTGAATAAAATATATGCAACGAAATTGGTGTTTAAACTAAAAAAATTAAATTAAGAATCAAATATTATGAACAGAAAACACTTTCTCTCACTTACAGGAGTATCAACATTAGGGTTGGTATTTCCAGCCTCAATATTTTCTAGTAAGGTTGTTAAAAAAAATAAAATTTCTCTTGCTCAGTGGTCTATGAACAAATCTTTCTTCTCTGGGAATAAAAATCCCTATGATTTCGCAATTCATGCTGCCGATATGGGATTTGCAGGAATCGAGTATGTAAATCAATTTTATTTTGATCAACTCAAAAACGGAACCATTTCAAGCAAAAAGGTGGGTAGTTTAGCCAAAACCCTCAACTCAAGAGCAAAAGACAACAATATTTCCAATGTTTTGATTATGGTAGATGAGGAAGGTAACCTTGCAGATTCTTCCTCAACGGTAATCAAAAGAAGTATAGAACAACATAAAAAGTGGATTGAATTGGCTGCCGAGCTTGGTTGTCAATCTATTCGGGTTAACCTAGTCGGAGAAAAAGATCCCAAAAGATGGATAAATAGGTCCGTAGAGGGTTTGACTGGATTGTGTGAATTTTCTAAAACCATGGGTATCAACATTATCGTTGAAAATCATGGTGGGTTGTCTTCAAATGGATCCTTATTGGCTCAAGTAATGAAAAAAACCAATTTGGACAACTGTGGTACCCTTCCTGACTTTGGAAATTTCTGTATTGCTGATGTTTGGGGGGATGATGGATGTAATGATTGGTATGATATGTACAAAGGGATTTCAGAATTGATGCCTTATGCTAAATCTGTAAGTGCCAAATCCTATGATTTTGATGATGATGGAAATGAAACTAAAATCGATTATGCCAAAATGATCAATATTGTTAAACAGAACAATTATAATGGATTTAT
>CAJWAY010000044.1 GCA_913020685.1 uncultured Flavobacteriaceae bacterium | reverse complement strand
CGGCCTTTTCTTCTTGTCTTTCTTCTTCAGTCCATTCGTGTTGTAGGTAAATTTCATTTACATTGTATTTTTTGATCCATTCAGGGAGTGATTTATCTGGAGTATTTGTGTCGATGATCAAGGAAATGTTCAATGATTTCAATGCTTGTTGTAAAGTTTTTACGCTTTCAATAAGGAATTGGGCCCTAAACCGATCTGTTTTTTTGAAACCCCATCGATGGGTATGGTAGTGCTTTGGATTGAAAGTGTAGAAAGCCACAACCCTGTAGCCACTTTCTACAGCCTTTCTCAGTCCAGTGTGATCTAAAGTTCTCAGATCATTTCTGTACCAAACTAAAGCTGTGTCTTCTGTTTTTGACATTTTTTACTGCAGTATTTTACATTTTCCCAATCACGTTCCCATTTTTTTCTCCAATAAAAAGGGCGTTCGCATTTTGGACATACTTTATTGGGCAGGTGCTTTTTTTTTTGAGCTTTCATGCTGGGGTAAGTGCATATTTATATTCTTTTAGGCACCGTTCTCTTGCAAATTTGTGATCTACTATGGGTTCAGGGTAAGTAAATTCATTTAAGTCGTTTACCCATCGATTGATATACTTGAGATTTTTGTCAAATTTTTTGACTTGCTCATGGGGATTGAAGATTCTGAAATAGGGAGCAGCGTCCACACCACATCCAGCCACCCACTGCCAATTACCTAAATTACTTGATTTTTCGTAATCAAATAGCTTTTCCGCAAAATAAGCCTCCCCCCATCTCCAGTCGATCAGGAGGTGCTTGCACAAAAAACTGGAAACCAACATCCTAACGCGATTGTGCATAAAACCTGTTTGATTGAGTTGTCTCATCCCTGCATCTACAAGAGGGTAACCAGTCTTTCCTTGACACCATTTTTCGAATTCTTCCTCATTATTTCGGTATTCAATTCGATCGTATTGCTTTTTAAAACATTGATTTTCTGTGTAGGGAAAATGCCAAAGGATTTGCATAAAGAATTCCCTCCAGATCAGTTCCTTTAAAAATGTTGTATTTTTTCTTTCAGCACTTTTTACGACAAATTTCCTAATACTTTGGGTCCCAAAACGCAAGTGGACACCCAAGCGGGATGTGCTGTCTTTGGATGGAAAATTTCGTGTTGCCTCATATTGATCAACCAGGTTTTCATCAAACTCAAGAGCTTTTGGGACCATCTTCGAGATTTTAAAACCCATTTCATCTAAAGATATTTGAGGGAGTGGTTTTTCGTTGTAAAGGTTTTCTAAATGATCTTCGGAGGGATATTGTTTTATCCCCTCTTCACTAAACTTTGTCATCCACTTTCTGGAGTATGGAGTGTAGACCACATAGGGGTTTCCATCGTCCTTGACCACTTCATTTTTTTCATAAATAACCTGATCTTTGTAAGTAACAAAGTCGATTCTTTCTGCTTTTAAGAGTTTTCTAATTTCTTCATCACGCTTTATTGCGTAAGTTTCGTAGTCATGGTTGGTAATGACTTTTTCGATGGGAAATTCTCGAATGATTTTATTAAAAATAGCCTTGGGGGTGCCCCGATAAATTCCGACCGAGCATCTGTTCCTCTTCATAGCGTTATTGATGCCACCCAAGGCATTATTAATGAATGTTAATCTGTGATCATTCTTTGGCAATTTATCTATGATTTCTGTGTCATAAATAAAAATCGGGATAACTTTATTGGTACCTTTTAATGCTTCATAAAGCCCTTTATTATCATCTAACCTAAGGTCCCTTCTAAACCAAAAAATAGTGAACTTTTCTTTCACATTTAACTTTTTATACTTCCTATCCCACCATCAATAGTTATAGTTTGCGCTGTAATCCAACTGCTTTGATCACCCAATAAAAATGCAACCATTTTAGCAATTTCCTCTGGACTTCCGATCCTTTGCAAGGGGTGTCTTCCCTCAGCATTGCTTTTTTTGGTATCGTTGTTAAGAAATTTTTCAGCCAAAGGAGTATCTACCAATGAAGGGGCCAAAACATTAAATCTGATTTTGGGAGCCAGTTCTGCTGCCAAGGAACGCGATAATCCTTCCAAAGCTCCTTTTGCTGTGGCGACCGAAGAGTGAAAAGGCATACCCGTTTGCACAGCCACTGTGCTAAAAAATACCACACTAGCGGGTACTTCATTATTTTGTAATCGACCCAAAACAGCTTGTAGGGTCTTAATTGCTCCCATCACGTTGATTGAAAAATCTCTGGAAAAGACTTCAGGTTTCAAACCTTTAAACGGTCTTAAGTTGATGGTTCCTGGGCAATAGACTAAGCCATGTAATGTTTCTGGTAGCTTGGTGACTTCTAATTCACCATTTTCCACATCGTAGGGTATGAATTCGACCGATAGTCCATTAAGTGCTTCATTGGATCGATTGGCTACAAAAAGGTTATGGTTGGACTGTAATTGTTTTACCAATGATAAGCCGATGCCCGAACTTCCTCCTACAATCAAAGTGTTTTTTCTCATCTTAGTTTTTGTATTCCCCGAACAATTCCACCAATTTTTTTTGACGGTAATTAAATATTTCTTTCAGTTTAGGTTGTACTATAGTGGGGTGAACTATTTGACCCAATATTCCAAAAGGAATTTTATAATCAATTATATCCTCCATCTCAATTCCATTTTCTATAGGACGGATAAAGTGTTTGTGATGCCACAAGGCGTAGGGGCCAAACCTCTGTTCGTCAACAAAATATTCCCCTTCTTTAACATGGGTGATCTCTGTTACCCACTGGGTTGGGATACCCATTACCGGGGTGACAATATATTTGATGATCTGTCCTGGATACATTTTTTTCTCGTCACCTCCCAATATTTCAAAACCCATGTAATCTGGGGTAATGGTTTTTAGGTTTTTGGGGTCACTGAGGAAATACCACGCCTTCTCCATACTTATGGGCAAGTTTTGAACCTCGTGTAATCGATACAACTTCATCTTTAAATAGAAATTCAAATATAATAATTGTTTAATGATTTTTACAAAATATTAAACAAAATTTAAACATTTATAAAGAACTTCCATTTAAAGGATGTTGTTTAAATTTGAAAAAAACATATAATGAGACTTACTAATTACTTTTTGCTTTTAAATTTTATTTGTTTTGGTGCTTTTGCTCAGGTAAACACACCTCCTGCCAGCCCAAGAGCTAAAATTTCCCAGCAATTGGGACTAACCCAAGTTGAAGTGGACTACTCACGTCCCTCTGCAAGAGGAAGAGACATTATGGGAGGTTTGGTTCGTTATGGCGACATCTGGAGAACAGGGGCCAATAAAAATACCACCGTTTCTTTTTCGGATACCGTGGACGTTGCTGGTAAACCCCTAGCCGGAGGGAAATACGCTTTGTATACCCGTCCCTCAGCTGATAAATGGGAGGTTTATTTTTACAAAAAAAACAATATGGGGAATGCTTCCAGTAATTGGGAATTAGATCAGGTGGCACTAACTGTGGTTGTTAAACCGGTTTATTTTGAGCCTATGGTAGAGACTTTTACAATTTCTTTTTCTGATTTAAATAGTAACGGTGGAACACTTAATCTGATATGGGAACATACACTGGTTCCGATTTCATTAAAAGTTCCAACTGAATCCAAAGCGTTGGAGAGTATTGATAAAACACTATCAGATAAGCCCAAAGCAGGGGATTATTATCAAGCGGCGGTATATTATCTCGATGAAAACATGGACTTGAAACAAGCCCAAGGATGGATGGAAAAAGCATTGGATATGCGCAAAAAACCTGCCTATTGGATGTACCGTCAATATGCCCTCATACTGGCAAAGCGTAATGATAAAAAAGCCGCATTAAAAGCCATTAAAATATCATTAAATCTGGCTGAAAAAGCTGGAAACAAAGACTATGTCATTATGAATAAAGCATCTATTGCCGAATGGAGTAAATAGTTTTTCTTAATGATGCAGATCAGCCCCTCAATACAGGGGGGTATTCAATAATTCAGATCTTATCAATTGTTTAAAACGAATTTATTTTTGCTAATTTTATTAAGTATACTTTAAATTAAATTTATCTATTTCTTAAAGATAAGTTGAATCATAACAGCTGTCAAAACGGTAAGTACAGCCCCAATTACGTTGAGCCATAGGAAGCTTACCCATCCTTGGCTATGCACAATTAATACAATGATTTCAGTCAAAATAGCCGCATAGAATACTGCATTGGCCCTAATGTTTATTATAAATATGGCGATTAGGAAAATACCCAGTATGGTACCGTAAAATAGGGAGCCGATTATGTTGACCAACTGGATCAGGTTTTCGAAGAGATTCCCAAGTAGGGCAAATCCAATGGCAATGGTACCCCAAAGCAGGGTAAATCCTTTTCCTGCCCATACTAAATGCCTTTCGTCCCCTGTGCCATTGAAACGTTTATATAAGTCAACCACAGTTGTCGCAGAGAGGGCGTTGATCTCAGAGGCAGCTGAGCTCATGGCAGCCGATAGGATCACCGCCAACAGGAGCCCGATCAAGCCTTGTGGCAAGTAATTTAAAATAAAATATATAAAGACATAGTCCTTGTCGTTGGATTCGACTTGAGGTTGGTTGGCTTCGATGATTTTTTTGGCCACGGCCCGGTTCTTTTGGGCTTGTTTTTCCAATTGGAGGTATTTTTCTTGTGAGCCTACATTAGAGAAAAAATCTTCTTTTTGGAGTTGTTTTAGTTTTTCTTGGTAAATGATGTCGTTGGCGATTTCAAGGGCTTCAAATTTGATCCCTCCTTGGGTGGATTTTACTTTTTCTACTGCATAGGGGTTGAAATGGAGTGGAGCCTTTTCGAATTGGAAAAAGACAAAGATTAAGACTCCGATCAGTAGTATAAAAAACTGCATAGGGATTTTTAAAAATCCATTCATAATCAAACCTCTTTGGCTTTCAGCCAGAGATTTTCCTGATAGGTAGCGTTGCACCTGGCTTTGATCCGTACCAAAGTAGGACAGCGCCAAAAACAGTCCTCCTGTGATCCCACTCCAAAAGGTATAGCGATTATTGGGGTCTATACTGAAGTCGAGGATATTCATTTTATTATTCAATCCCGCCAATCGAAGGGCATTGGAGAAAGAAAGCGTTTCGGGTAGTCCTTTTACAATAAAAATAAAGGCGGCTATTATACCAGAGAAGATGATTAACATCTGTTGTTTTTGGGTGATATTAACAGCCTGCGTCCCGCCTATCAGGGTATAAAACACTACTAACATACCGATGAAGACCACCAGTAGTTTAAGATTCCAGCCCAATACTATACTCAAAATGATGGCCGGGGCGTAGATTGTAATCCCGGCTGCTAAGCCCCTTTGAATGAGGAACAAAATAGCGGTTAGGGTTCGGGTTTTAAGGTCAAAACGTTTTTCCAAAAACTCGTAGGCTGTGTAGACTTTTAGTTTGTGATAAACGGGCAAGAAAAACAAGCAAATGATGACCATGGCAAAAGGCAATCCAAAATAAAATTGTACAAAGCCCATACCATCATTGAAAGCTTGTCCGGGGGTGGACAAAAAGGTAATGGCACTGGCTTGTGTGGCCATAACAGAAAGCCCAACGGTAAACCATGAAGCCTGATTCCCACCCCTAATATAGTCTTTGATGTTTTTGTGGGCGTTGTTCCTCCAAACCCCATAAATAATAATAAATGTCAAGGTGAGGCTTAATATAGCCCAGTCGATTAGTTCCATCAACTAAAATTTTTCATAAACATGTAGAAAAAGCTCCAATAAAACAATTGTGTCAACAGGAGTATCCAGTATATTTTTGAAAGTTCTTTTTTCATGGTCTTGCAATTAGGTTGAAGAACAAACGGTAAGCTCCTGGAACTCCTGCCGGCAATTGGCGGAAGAAGCTCAATCCTGTGTAAACGACCCTTCCTTTGCCATAATTTGCAACCAGCAGCGCCCCTTTTTTTGGTGACTCTCCGGTATCATTCATTTGTAAAAGAGGGATGAATTGCTCATCCCATTGATTGGGAAAGTACAAGCCTCTCTCTTGAACCCAACCGTCAAAATCCTGAGCTGTAATATTATTGGGGTGACTCAAAATTGGGTGTTTTGGATTAATGATTTGCACGTAGGCACTTTCATCAGACACACGATCTCTGGAAAGGTTTAAACTCAGGGGTGCTAGTTGTTTGGTTTTTAATCTTCTAGTGGTATTATATTGTATCAAAAGATTCCCTCCGGTTGAAGCATATTCCCAAAGAATTTTGTTTTTGTATGCTAAAGACTCCTCGATATTGAAAGCCCTAATACCTGTAATTACTGCATCAAAAGGGTTCAATTTTTTGAGGGTTATATCTTTGGCTTTTAAGATTTCTACATCGACCCCCACGGCAGATAAACTTTGTGGGATGTTGTCTCCGGCTCCTTCGATATAGGCTACTTTTTCTACTCCTTTTTTTAAATTTAAAGCCACCACCTTAGATTGGGCAGGAGAAACCAGATATTGTTTGGGGATATGGTTGTAAGCGATCTCTCTAAGGGAGGCTTGAATTTTTGTTGTTGGGGTTTGCAGAATGGGTTTCAAGTATCCTACGGCAGCTTCTAAAGGCGCTTTGATATTGAAATAAAAATCGCTTTGATTTCCTTTACTTGTTATATCAACTTGAATGGATTTGGGACTCAATTCCCACGATTTTGGAGTCTCCAACTTGAGTGTTCCCGAAAGGGAGGGACCCAGATTTTTGACACTTACCTTTACTTTTTGGCTTTGGTTGGGAGCGAAAAGAATGACTGGGGCTTCGAGTTCCAGACCGGCCTGCGGCAGGATGTGAAACGGTGTAACCACTTCTCCTCTTACTGGGTCAGTCCTCCTGTATTGAAGCGGTAAGCCTATTTTCAGCTTTTTTCCTTCGATGGAAAAGCTGAGTTCAGCGAGGTAGGGAGCTGGGGATTTTGCAGCCCCAATCCATTCTGTTTTTTCAGTGGTATACATTCCTTGACTGCCTTTTTGAATGAGCCAGTAGGGACTACTGATGGCCCCTGAGACTTTAGTATTAAAATTTTTATTGAACAAGACATTGGCTTGAAGAGGTTGATTTAAATCATGCAATTTATCTTCATATTTAATTTGTTTTAAACTAACATTTAAGGGGCTGTGATTGTTGATTAAAACTTTGATTTGAAGGTCCTCACCCAAAACCCCATAAGGCATATTTGCATTAAACTGAAGGTCCATTCCCAAGCAATTCAGAATAAGTGAATCAACTTCTTCTATTTTGATACTTTTCCAATGATCGTCCTTTAGTTCTGTGATCATTGATTTGACTTCAAGTAACGGAACCACACTTTTGTAGGGGGCAGAGAAATCAAAATCATCAATTATTTTTTCAATGGCTTTTCCGATAGGAGCCCCCCCTTTTACTCTTGTCCATTGGGTATCAATACAATCGAAAGGGTCATTACGGGTCAGTTCTTTTCCCTTGACCAATTTTAAGTATTCCATTCTTTTGCCCAGGGCTGCAGCACTTCCAAAGCCCTGCGACTTGTGCTGGCTTCTACTCAATGCGGCAATTTCTGAATTTGTTTGTCCCGATAGAGGATCAAAAACGCTCATGTCAATGGCCAGCATGCCTTGTTTGTTGGCTTTTTCAAAATTTTCCCTTGTGCCATAAAAATACCATGAGGTGTTGTGGAAAAGGCGTTTGGGGTGCCATGCAGTCGGATCGGCATGCAATTGTTCAAAAGCCCATTCACTAATCATAGCCGATGCGGTATGGTGTCCGTGTGTTCTGCCAGAGCTATCACTGTTGAATCGGTTAATGATGATATCGGGTTTGAATTTTTGGATACAGGCAATGGTTTGCATCAAAACCTGATCTTTATCCCAAATGGATAGTGTTTCTTCTGGATTTTTAGAATATCCAAAATCATTGGCCATGGTAAAAAACTGCATCCCACCATCGATTTTCCTGGCAGCCAAGAGCTCTTGTGTTCGAATCAATCCAAGGGCCTCCTGAAGTTCCGCTCCGATAAGGTTTTGACCACCATCACCCCTGGTCATGGACAGGTATGCCGTTCTGGCTAAGACATGATTTGAAAAATAGGAGATCACTCGGGTGTTCTCATCGTCGGGATGGGCAGCTAGATAGAGCACAGATCCCAAAAGGTTGAGTTTTTTTAATTGTTTATAGATTTCGGATGAGGATTGCGCACCTAATAAATTTAGCCAAAACAATAGTAATAATAAAAGAATAAAAGATTTTGGTAATCTAGTTTGGGAGGAAATAAAACAACTGCGAAGTTTCATGTTTTACTGGAGTAGCTTTAGGGAGTCAGTATTATATTTTGGAATTCAATCGTCAGTTATGCTTCCACAAAATACAATTTTTGATCCAGTTGACTCATTCCTCCTGAACCAAAATTGATAATTTTTCCTTTACTTGAGCAAGCGGGAGTCCCACCACATTGGTATAGCTGCCTTCGATATGGGTAATCCCTATTGCGCCAATCCAATCCTGAATGCCATAGCCTCCGGCTTTGTCCAAAGGTGATGCCTTTTCAATATAATGGTTAATTTCTTGATCCGTTAAGTTTTTGAAATAAACTTTAGTCGTTTCCGATATTACATCAAACTTTTTTTTTGTGAGAAAGCCAACTGAGGTAATTACTTCGTGTGATTTTCCAGATAGAAATTTCAACATTTCTCTGGCTACTTTTTTGTTTTCCGGTTTTCCCAGATATTTATTCTCACACCAAACGATGGTGTCTGCGGTAATAACAATTTGCTTTGGCCGCAGGGAGTTGAAAAAAGGAGCGTTTTTTTGTCGGACGATAAACTCGGCTATTTTTTTTCCTTTAAGTTCAGGGGGAAAGGTTTCATCAACTTGATGGGTTTTTATGGTAAACGGAATGCTCAAGCTTTCTAAAAAATCCTTCCTCCTGGATGAACCGGAAGCCAGTATAATTTGATAATCGTTGAGGGGGATCATCGCTTTGGAATACCAATTTGTTTATTAAAATCCCATTTTTTTTGTACCCTCATGACCTGTTCTATGATCTCTCTGACACATCCATC
>CAJWAY010000043.1 GCA_913020685.1 uncultured Flavobacteriaceae bacterium | reverse complement strand
GATCACCATTAGATGTTGCCAATGCTTGTTTATTTTTGGCATCAGATTTATCAAACTATATAACCGGTCAAGTCCTCCAAGTAGATGGGGGAATGCTAACTTAAAAATCATTTATTATGCAAAAACTACCTAAAATTGGATTACCTATCATTTTATTAGCCTTTGTGCTTATAATTTTTGTCTCTAAATCTTCAATTAATATTGGATATGGTGAGGCGGGAGTATTGTTTAGAACCTTTGGAAAAGGTGTGGTCACTGACGAAGCACCACTATCGGAGGGTTTTAATATTATAGCTCCTTGGAATAAGGTTTATGTTTACAATGTAAAGCAGCAAGAATTCTTCGAAGGGAATATGCAAGTTTTGTCCTCTAATGGTTTGGAAATATCACTTGATGTATCCGTGTTGTATCAGCCTGTTTACGACGAGTTGGGCTTGTTGCACAAAACCAAAGGCGAGAATTACGTTAATATTGTACTGATACCGCAGATTAGAGCAGTGGCTCGAAGTGTTGTAGGACGCTACACGCCAGAGCAGTTGTACTCAACTAAAAGAGATGCAATTCAAAATGAAATATATGAGGAAACTCAAAAGGTCGTTGAAAACCAACATATTCAAGTTAATGCTGTTTTAGTTAGAGATGTTTCACTTCCACCTGCTATAAAAGAAGGGATTGAGAGAAAATTAATTCAAGAACAGGAGTCTCTTGAATATGAATTCCGTTTAGAAAAAGCTAAGCAAGAAGCTGAAAAGCAAAGAATAGACGCCGAAGGTAAGGCAAGAGCTAACAGGATTCTTGGCGCATCTATCACCAAAATGATTCTTAAAGAGAAAGGAATTGAGGCCACTAAGGCTTTGTCGACCTCTCCTAACGCAAAGGTTATTGTTATTGGTAGTGGTGAGGATGGTATGCCCCTAATCTTAGGAGGTCAATAAAAATGATTTGAAATCTCATAAAAAAAATTATTATATTTGCTTTGTGAAAACATTAAATCATCATATACACTTTCTTTCAGCCGATCAAATGTGGTAGAGAACTTGTATTGACTATACTGAAGACCCGTTTGATATCAAACGGGTTTTTTTATATAAAAAAATATTTACAATGATTAAAATTGCGATTCAAAAATCAGGAAGGCTCAACGAAGAGTCATTGAGTATACTCAAGAAATGTGGTATTTCTATTGACAATGGTAAAGACCAGCTCAAAGCCTCTGCTAGAAATTTCCCTATGGAAGTACTTTATCTGAGAAATGGCGATATTCCCCAGTACCTCAGAGATGGGGTGGTAGACTTGGCGATCATAGGTGAAAACCTGATCCATGAAAAAGGAAAGGACTTGACCATTATTGAAAATTTGGGTTTTTCTAAATGTCGAGTATCTATTGCTATTCCCAAAGAAGTAGATTTCAATGGTATTCAAGAACTTAATGGGAAGCGCATCGCTACCTCTTATCCCAATACCGTCAATCAATTTCTGATGGAAAATGGTATTTCGGCAGATTTACACATTATTAATGGTTCCGTTGAAATTGCCCCCAATATAGGTTTGGCAGATGCCATTTGCGATATCGTATCTAGTGGGAGTACTTTATTTAAGAATAATCTCAAGGAAGTTGCTAAAATTCTGGAATCTCAAGCTGTGTTGGTTCAATCACCAAATTTGTCAACAGAAAAGCTTGAAATTGTTCAGAAATTACTTTTTCGCTTGAGTACGGTCATTCGTGCAAAAAGATCAAAATACATTCTTTTAAATGCGCCCAATGACAAAATTGATCTGATAAGTGATATATTACCTGTATTGAAAAGCCCAACAGTATTACCTCTGGCTCAAGAGGGTTGGTCCTCCCTACACTCTGTAATTGACGAGACCTCATTTTGGGATGTCATTGATGAGTTGAAAGCCACAGGAGCCGAAGATATCCTGGTATGTCCTATAGAAAAAATTGTATTATAATGCAGCGTTATATTAATCCATCCCTTGAACAATGGAAAGTTTTGACCCAAAGGGGGGCTGCTTCTTATTCATCTCTCGAGCCTTTGGCAAAGGAAGTTTTTGACAATGTTGCCCAGTATGGGGATGAGGCTTTGAAAACCTATACTGAAAAATTTGATAAAGTTAAATTGGAGGGTTTTTCAGTCGATCCCAAGGAAATTGAATTGGCCAAAAACCGTGTTCCGGATAAACTAAAGTTAGCCATCCAAAAAGCTAAAGAGAACATTTATCTTTTTCACAAGGCTCAAATAACTGAAGAAGTCAAAGTTGAGATCCAAACAGGTGTCAATTGTTGGCAAAAAAAACTACCCATTGAAAAAGTGGGTTTATATATCCCTGGAGGATCAGCACCCTTGTTTTCTACTATATTGATGTTAGCCATACCTGCACAAGTGGCAGGATGTGAAACAATTGTATTGTGCTCACCCCCAGATAGTAAGGGTCAATTATCTGATGTAATACTTTACACTGCTAATTTGTGTGGTATTGATACAATATTCAAGGTAGGGGGGATGCAGGCCATCGCCGGCATGACTTTGGGAACAGAAACGATCCCTGAAGTGGACAAACTTTTTGGTCCAGGCAACCAATACGTCACTGTAGCCAAACAATTGGCTACTCAATATCAAGTTTCCATCGACATGCCCGCAGGGCCAAGCGAATTGATGATTGTAGCTGACGCCACCGCAAATGCGACTTTTGTTGCCTCGGATCTATTATCTCAAGCAGAACACGGGCCCGACAGTCAGGTACTTTTGGTTTCTACTGATCGTGGTTTGATAGAACGCGTTGATGCACAACTTAAAGAACAAATTTCTGTTTTAGAACGTCATGAAATCGCCAGAAATGCCCTAAAAAACTCTAAAATCATCTATTTTGATGATGAAGAGCAAGCGTTGGCATTTACTAATTTTTATGGAGCCGAGCATCTGATTATATGCTTAAAAAACGAAAACGAATTTGTAAATCAAATCAAACATGCTGGTTCTGTATTTATTGGTAACTATACACCTGAAAGTGCTGGAGATTACGCTTCTGGAACGAACCATACTTTACCTACAAATGGCTATGTGAGACAATACAGTGGTGTGAATTTAGACAGCTTTTTAAAATCCATTACCTATCAAAAGATTACTGCTGAAGGATTGAGAAATCTTGGACCTGTCATAGAGGAAATGGCTAATGCAGAGGGATTGCAGGCCCACAAAAACGCAGTCTCTTTAAGGCTAAAAACACTTGATAATGAATGATTTAGAAATAAAAAGACTTGTTCGACCAATGGTGAGGGAAATAGCCCCCTATCGATCGGCTAGGGATGAATTTGAGGATTTTGGAGCCCAAAAGATTTTTATGGATGCCAATGAAAACCCTTATAATACAGACACTAACCGTTATCCAGATCCTTTACAACGCAAATTAAAAAGAGTTTTAGCAAAGATAAAAGGGGTTTCAGATAATCAAATACTGTTGGGTAACGGCAGTGATGAGGTGTTAGATTTGATATTTCGTACCTTTTGCGAGCCTGGACACGACGAAGTTATTTTATTACCACCCACCTACGGAATGTATAGAGTGTTGGCGCAACTGAATAGCGTAAAAGTGGTTGATGTTCCGCTTGATGAAAGTTTTGAATTGGATTTAGCGGCTATAATGTCATCTGTTAATGAAAAAACCAAACTGATCATCGTTTGCTCTCCCAATAACCCTAGTGGAAACGCAATTCCATTGCTGCAAATTCAAAGTCTCCTGGATCAATTTTCCGGATTGGTGGTGGTAGATGAGGCTTATGTTGACTTTTCAGAAGTAGGAACATCCCTCGATCTTTTAGAGAAGTATCCAAGACTGATCATTTGTCAAACCTTTTCCAAAGCCTATGGAATGGCGGGAATTCGATTAGGTATTGGCTTTGCACACCCTACTGTAATTGATTTTTTTAACAAAATTAAACCCCCCTACAATGTCAATGTACTCACCCAAATAAAGGCCTTATCTGTATTTAACCTAACTGATGTTTTAGAGCGACAGGTTAGGGAGTTGATTGGAGAGCGAAAAAAAATGAAAGAGAAATTACTGTCTGTAGGATTTGTTAAAAAAATCTATCCTAGCGATGCTAATTTTCTTTTGGTTCTAGTTGACGATGCCAAAAAAAGGTATGACCAGTTTCTGGAACAAGGGATAGTAGTTCGAAGCCGCTCCTCACTTTTGGGGTGTGCAAATACACTAAGAGTTACGATTGGAACACCCAAAGAAAATATTACATTTATTAATGCTTGTAAGACTATAGATCAATTATAATCTGAAAAAGAGAAATAATAGTTATGATAACCACCCCACGACAAAATCAAAGGATCAAATATTATCTAATTAACAGAGATTTAAAATAATGAAAAAAGTTTTGTTCATAGACCGAGATGGCACCCTGACTATTGAGCCAAGTGATTACCAGGCAGATGCCTTTGAAAAACTAGTTTTTTACCCTGAGGTTTTTCGGTACTTGAGCAGTATAGCTAGGGAATTGGACTATGAATTGGTCATGGTGACCAATCAAGATGGTTTGGGAACCGATAGTTTTCCAGAGGAAGAATTCTGGCCTTATCAGAACCATTTAGTAAATTCTTTTAAAAATGAAGGTGTTGTTTTTTCCGAAATATTTATTGATCGAACTTTTCCACATGATAAAGCTGATACGCGTAAGCCAGGCGCAGGAATGCTGAAGGGATATATTAACAACCCGGAGTGCGATCTATCAGCTTCGTTTGTGATTGGGGATCGTTTAACAGACATGCAATTGGCCAAGAACTTGGGTGCAAAAGGAATTTTTATAGACAACAATATTGATTTAGGGGCAGACGAGGTAACGGATTCGGCTTTGGAAGACACCATAGTTCTTAGGACAAAGAGCTGGGAGACTATTTATAACATGCTATTGTTAAATGAACGTGCAGTAAAATTAGAACGAAATACAAAGGAAACAACAATATCAATTGATTTAAATCTGGATGGATCTGGAAAAAGTCAAATTGATACTGGAATTGCTTTTTTTGATCATATGCTAGATCAGATTGCCCGTCACGGTGGAGTGGATTTGTACATTAAAACCACAGGTGACCTGGAAGTTGACGAGCACCATACCATCGAAGATACTGCAATTGCATTGGGAGAAAGTTTTGCCCAGGCATTGGGAGATAAAAAAGGGATAGAGCGCTATGGCTTCACACTGCCCATGGACGATTCTTTGGCTCAGGTGGCTCTGGATTTTGGCGGAAGATCTTGGTTGGTTTGGGAAGCAGAATTTACAAGAGAAATGGTAGGTCAGATGCCTACGGAAATGTTTTATCACTTTTTTAAATCCTTTGCAGACGGAGCTAAGGCTAACATAAACATTAAAGCTGAGGGAGTTAATGAGCATCACAAGATTGAATCCATTTTTAAAGCTTTCGCTAAAGCCATTAAAATGGCGCTAAAAAGAGATACTAATAAAATGATTTTACCCTCCACCAAAGGCAAATTGTAGTATGAATACGGTTATTATTGATTATGATGCAGGCAATGTAAAAAGCTTACAGTTTGCATTGGAACGGTTGGGTGTAGAGGCACAAATTACCCACAACATTGATTCCATTTCATCTGCAGATAAAGTAGTTTTTCCTGGACAAGGAGAGGCTGCAAGTGCGATGGAAAAGCTAAGGTCTAAAGGTTTGGACACCCTGATTCCAAAACTTAGGCAACCTGTATTGGGCATATGTTTAGGGATGCAATTGTTGTGTAAACAAACCGAGGAGGGTAATACCCAAGGTTTAGGGATTCTGCCTTCAAAGGTTAAGCGCTTTCCTAATATTGTCAAAGTTCCTCAAATGGGTTGGAACACGGTCAACCATAATGCCGAGGGATTGTTTGAGGGTATTACTCAAGATTGTTATATGTACCTTGTACATAGTTATTTTGTTCCTATAACCCCCAACACTATTGCCCAAACCAACTATGCCGGGGCCTATAGCGTGGCAGTTCAGAAAGATAATTTTTATGGAGTGCAATTTCATCCTGAAAAGAGCAGTAAAGATGGTTTGCGATTATTGGAAAATTTTTTAAAATTTTGAGATGAGAATTATTCCAGCTATAGACATTATAGAGGGCAAATGTGTTCGTTTAACAAAGGGAGATTACTCAACCCAAAAAATCTATAACGAAGATCCATTGGAGGTGGCTAAAGCCTTTGAAGATAGAGGGGTTAATTTCCTGCATTTGGTGGATTTAGATGGTGCAAAAGCCAAGAGCATTGTAAATTTTAAGGTATTGGAAAAATTGGCCGCCAATACCAGACTCAAAATCGATTTCGGTGGTGGATTAAAGTCTGATACAGATTTAAAAATTGCATTTGAATGTGGTGCTCAACAGATAACTGGTGGGAGTGTGGCAGTGAATAACCCTGAGATGTTTAAAAGATGGTTAGTTGAGTACGGAAGCGATAAAATCATTTTGGGAGCCGATGTAAAAGGAGATTTCATTGCAGTGAATGGATGGATGGATACCACAGAGGAAAGTATCGTCCCTTTTGTCAAAAAATATAGTAAGGCAGGGGTAGAGTATGTCGTCTGCACTGACATAAGCAAGGACGGAATGTTGGAGGGGCCTGCTTTTGCTCTCTATGAATCATTATTGTCGACATTTCCCAAAATCAAATTGATTGCTTCCGGTGGCTTATCTAACATATCCGAATTAGCCCGTTTGGCTGATTTGGGTTGTGATGGCGTTATCATCGGAAAAGCGATTTATGAAAAAAAAATAAGTTTGAAATATTTAGAGAGTTATATTATTGAAAACAGCTGACTTATGCTAACTAAAAGAATTATACCTTGTTTAGATATTAAAGATGGGCGTACAGTCAAAGGAGTTAACTTTGTTGACCTGAGAGACGCCGGTGATCCTGTAGAACTTGCTAGTCGTTATTCAGATGAGGGTGCAGACGAGTTGGTTTTTTTAGATATTTCAGCAACGGAGCAAAAAAGAAAGACTTTAGCGAACTTGGTATTAAAAGTCGCAGCAACACTGGACATACCCTTTACTGTTGGCGGAGGAATCAGGAGTGTTGAGGATGCTAAGATATTGTTGAGAAACGGGGCAGATAAAGTGACAATTAATTCAGCTGCGGTTCAACGTCCAGATCTGATTAATGAATTGACTAATAATTTTGGCAGTCAATGTGTAGTGGTAGCTATTGATGCCAAAAAAGTAGATGAAAGCTGGATTGTACATTTGGTGGGTGGAAAGGTCCCAACTAAAATTGAGTTGAAAGAATGGGCACGAGAAGCTGAGACTCGTGGGGCGGGAGAAATCCTATTTACCTCTATGGATCATGACGGAACCAAGAAAGGATTCGCCAACAACGCGCTGGCTGAATTGACTGAAATTTTGAACATCCCTATCATAGCTTCCGGTGGAGCGGGCAATAGTCAGCATTTTGTGGATGCTTTCACAAAAGGAAGAGCTGATGCTGCGCTTGCTGCCAGTGTTTTTCACTTTGGTGAGATTAAATTACCGCAACTTAAACGGATTTTAAATGAAGAAAATATTCCAACAAGAACCATCTTATGAAAACAGCCAATTTTAATAAAAATAATAATGGCCTTTTACCGGCTATAGTTCAAGATGAGCAAACCCTAAAAGTTTTAATGTTAGGGTACATGAATCAGGAAGCTTTAGAGAAGACGCAGTCCTCAGGAAAGGTTACTTTTTTTAGCAGAAGTAAACAAAGATTGTGGACGAAAGGAGAGACAAGCGGTAATTTTTTAAAATTAGTTTCAATCAAGATTGATTGTGACCAAGACGCCATTTTGATAAAAGCTTTTCCGATTGGACCCACTTGTCACTTAGGAAATGATACATGTTGGGGAGAGGACAACATATCTGGTTTGAGTTTAGTAAGAGAATTGGAGGCTGTTATCGAAGATCGTAAGAAAAATCCTAAAAAGAAAAGCTATGTAAGTAGCTTATTTGATAAGGGAATTCATAAAATTGCCCAAAAGGTAGGTGAGGAGAGTTTTGAGATGGTTATTGAAGCTATAGCTAATAACGAACAACTGTTTATGGAGGAGGCAGCAGATTTATTTTTTCACTACCTTATTTTATTAAAATCAAAAGGGAAATCCCTTGAAGATGTTTTATTAATTTTAGAGGACCGCAAACGTGGTTAATTTTACTAATTCACCGATACTAAACGCTGCATAGTATTTGTTTTAATTCAAATAAGACTTTTTAAGAGCCTTTCTTATTTTATTTAACGTAAAACTGATAAACCTAATCCGAAAGTGATTTAATTAAATAAATCACAGATGATGTCTTAATTATTGTTTTTACTGTAGTTATAATGTGTTACCAAAATAGAAGCGTGGTATTTGTTACCACAAAACAGTGCGTTTGAAAAAGTTAGGTGTAAGTGGTGGATTAGAATACCACTTGTTCATTTCGCTATATTATATACACCAAGCATTCTAAGTTTTTAGAATATTTTTAATAATACTTAATTAGTTAAATTACATTAATTATTTATTAATACCATATAACGTATTAAATTTTGTAAATTTTAAAAGATTTTATGATGAAAAAAGCACTTCTAGTTTTTGGTATTTATTTTTTGGTAGCCTGTAATTTTTTCAGTCAAGAAAAAAATAAAGATTTTGATAATCTTTTGGAAGAATATTTCCAAGAATCCTTAGAATTATATCGTATAAACGGAACTTTTTTAGGTGATCATCGATACAATGATAGCCTGCCTGATTTTTTGTCTACAGATTTTCTGGCAAAACAAAAACGTTTTTTAACTTTTTACATAGATCGTCTTAATTATTTTGACAATCAACGCCTCTCATCAGACGATTTGATGAGCAAAAATATTCTTCTTCGTGATCTGAAACTGGAATTGAAAGGAATTAGTTTCAATAAGGATTTGATGCCCATTGATCAAATGTGGACTTTCCAGTTAACCATGGGTCAATTAGCCTCAGGAAAGGGAGCCCAACCTTTTGTCACGCCTGATGATTACCGAAACTGGCTTATTCGCTTGGAAGGTTATATAAATTGGATGTCAAGTGCAGAAGAAAAGATGAAAGAGGGTATCGAAAAGGGATATGTTTTACCAAAGTCTCTGATCGAAAAAGTAATTCCTCAATTGTCTGCAATGGCAGACACCAACTTATCATCTCATTTGTTCTATAACCCTATCAAAAACCT
>CAJWAY010000042.1 GCA_913020685.1 uncultured Flavobacteriaceae bacterium | reverse complement strand
GCAGTAATCGATTCCAAATCCAAGTGGTTTGTAGGCTCATCTAGCATTAGTACATTAGCGCGAATCATCATCATTTTAGACAACATACAACGTACTTTTTCACCTCCTGAAAGGACATTGGATGCCTTTAAGGCTTGGTCACCACTAAAAAGCATTTTACCTAAAAATCCTCGGAGATATAACTCTTCACGCTCTTCTTCTGTTTTGGACCATTGTCGGAGCCAATCAACAAGTGACATATCCGAACTAAAAAACTCTTCGTTGTCTAGCGGTAAATAAGCTTGACTAGTAGTAATTCCCCAATCGTATTTACCAGCATTGGCTTTCAATTTACCATTTATGATCTCGTAAAAAGCACTGACAGCTCTTGAATCTTTGGAATATATAATTGCCTTATCTCCACGAGCCATATTGAAATGAATACCATCAAATAGTATTTCTCCGTCCAAACTATATGACAAGGCCTCTACATTCAAAATTTGATCTCCTGCTTCTCGTTCTTGTTCGAAAATTATTCCGGGATAACGACGACTGGAAGGTCGAATCTCCTCGATATTAAGTTTATCTATCATCTTCTTTCGAGAAGTAGCCTGTTTAGATTTGGCAACATTGGCCGAAAAACGGGCGATAAATTCTTGCAACTCTTTTTTCTTTTCCTCTGCTTTTTTGTTTTGTTGAGCTCTTTGACGAGCAGCCAACTGACTTGATTCATACCAAAAGGTATAATTACCTGAATAGTGGTTAATCTTTCCAAAGTCTATATCAGAAATGTGGGTGCATACTGCATCGAGAAAATGTCGATCGTGAGAAACCACGATTACAGTATTTTCATAATTGGCCAGAAAGTTTTCCAACCACATGATAGTATCGTAATCCAAGTCATTGGTAGGCTCATCCATGATCAATACATCTGGGTTTCCAAAAAGAGATTGTGCTAAAAGTACTCTCACCTTTTGTTTTCCATCTATATCGGCCATTCTAGAATGATGAATTTGAGGAGGAATTTCCAAGTTAGACAAAAGGGAAGCAGCGTCACTCTCTGCATTCCAACCGTCCATTTCTTCGAATTCAATTTGTAATTCCCCCACCCTTTCTCCGTCAGCATCAGAAAAATCGGGTTTAGCATATAGATCATCAATAGCTTGTTTTATTTTGAAAAGTGGTTTATTGCCACGTAGAACAGTTTCCAGAACCGGGAATTCATCATAGGCGTTGTGATTTTGTTCCAGCACAGACAGGCGTTTACCTGGTTCTAAAAAAACATTACCAGAGTTAGACTCCTGTATACCACAGATAATTTTTAAAAAAGTAGATTTTCCTGCCCCATTAGCACCTATGATCCCATAACAATTTCCTGGCGTAAAAGTAACATTAACCTCGTCGAAAAGTACTCTTTTTCCAAATTGCACGGATAAATTGTTGACCGATAACATAAATTTAATTTATCAGATGCAAAATTAAATATTTCTATGACAGGGTTTGCTTTTTTTTAATGTTTAGTTGGTGTAAATTGCACTGCATTATGGGTATATTCAAAGATTTCTTGTGTATTTTTCTGTTTTCGTTAACAGCCCTTATAACCTCATGTTCAAATAAAGTTGATTCCAATCGGATTTTCTTTGGTGGGCAGATCGTAAATCCTTCCTCCACCTATGTGACTTTGTATAAGGATAATAAAACCATAGATTCTCTTCCCCTCAACCTCAATTATCGTTTTTTTAAATACTATGACTCCTTGGAATCGGGTATTTATAAGATTGAGCACATTCCAGAGTACAAATCTGTTTTTTTGGAAAAAGGTGATAGTATTTGGGCACGTATCAATGCCTCCTCTTTCGATGAATCCATTGTTTTTTCTGGACGTGGTGCAGCCAAAAATAACTTTATGATGGATTTACTACTCAGTTTTGAAAAAGAAAATAGTTTTCTCTCTTCCAAATACTCTAGTGATAGTGAAATATTTACAAGACTGATTGATTCTTTGTTGATCGAGAAAAAAAACAAGTGGATTCTTATGGACTCAATTATTCAACTTTCCCCCATTGCTCAAAAGATAACTCAAGCCGCCTATATATATCCCTATGCCATTCGAAAGGAGCGCTATGCTCTGCTGAGAGGAACCTTTTGGGATAAAAAAAAAGATTCTATATATTTTGACTTTAGAAAATACCTGAGTGTAGCTGAAACAGATTTGGCTTTTTTTGACCCTTATATTAATTATCTTCTTAATTATCTAAGTGAAAAAGCACTTGACAGCACCGAAAACTATTTCAAAAAAAGACAAAAAACCAATTTTAATATTAAAAGGTTGCAATTGATAAAAACACATATTAAGGGAAATGTGTTGAAAAACAACCTTTCAAGAGCAGTCGCTTTTGAAGAATTAATGAAAATTGAAAACCAAGATAATCACGAAAAATTCCTGCAAAATTTTTTGTTAGTTAATACCTCAAAACCTTATCTCAAAGAGGTGCTGGATCTTCACAACGACATACAAAATATGTCAACTGGAAAAATCCTCCCTGAACTTAAGTTACAGGACCATCTCTTGAATACAATAAGCACAGTTAAACTTATCAACAAGCCCACAGTATTTTATTTTTGGTCTCAAACTCAAATGAGTCATTATAAGAATACTATAATCAAGGTTAAAGATTTGGAAAAACGGTTCCCTAAATATGATTTTAAAGGGATTTGTATCCAACCGTTTAATGAAATCGTTTTCGAGGTTCACCGTATGATGAATATAGATCCCAAAACACAACTTGCTTTCACAAATTTTGATAATGACAGTAAGAAATGGGTCCTATCATTGCTTAACCGTGCGATAATAGTAGAAGCTAATAGAAAAATAAAGGAGGGATTTGCAAACTTTAGTTCTACTGATTTTGAGGATTTACTCTACTAAACTAGTTTCCTTTTTTGAAGTCTTCCAAAAACTTTTTTAATCCGATATCTGTTAGTGGATGATTTAATAACCCTGTTATAGTATTGAGTGGTCCAGTCATTACATCTGCCCCTATTTTAGCACAATCTATTACATGCATAGTGTGACGTACCGAGGCAGCTAAAATTTCGGTTTCAAAGGCATAGTTATCATAAATCTCTCTTATCTCACTGATCAAAAAAGTTCCATCGGTAGACACATCATCCAACCTTCCAATAAATGGAGAAACATATGTTGCTCCGGCTTTAGCAGCCAAAAGAGCTTGCCCTACCGAAAAAATAAGAGTACAATTCGTTTTAATATTACGATCTGAAAAGTATTTTAAGGCTTTAATTCCATCTTTAATCATAGGAATTTTTACGACAATTTGAGGATGTAAAGCTGCCAATTGTTCCCCTTCTTTTATCATCCCTTCAAAATCTACTGCAATTACCTCGGCAGAGACATCACCCTCTACAGCATCGCAAATTTCTACATAATGATTTAGGATGTTTTCCACTCCGGTAATACCCTCCTTGGCCATGAGGGATGGATTAGTAGTTACGCCATCCAAAACTCCTAAGGCTTGAGCCTCCTTGATTTGGTCTAAATTGGCCGTGTCAATAAAAAATTTCATTTATTTATGGTTTAAAAGTTAAATTTTATAGTGATTCATTATCATTTTTTCAAAGAGAGTGTCTGGTAAAATCTTCTTGAGCAATATCGAAAATTTTTGAAGAAAAGAACCAGATCGGTAATGGACCTTTCTGTTTTTCAGCTTGATAATTTTATAAACCATTCGAGCAAAATCATTTGGATTACTACCTTGGTCAACATGCTCATCAATGGTATTCATAGAGTATTTATAAAGATCATAGTATGGAGAATCTTTTTTTAGAGGGGAATAAATACGTCGTGAGGCAATATCCGTTGCGTAATCTCCAGGAGCAATGGTCACTATATCAACACCAAAACCTTTAACTTCCATTCTAAGTGCTTCAGAGGTTACGCCTAAGGCCCCTTTAGAGGCAGAGTAAACACCTCTAAAGGGAAGACCCATGTAACCACCTATAGAGGTAATATTGATGATCAATCCAGATTTTTGTTGACGCATTACAGGCAATACTTTCTGGATCAGTGATAATGGGCCGAAAAAATTAGTTGAAAAATGGGACTGCATTGAGTTCACATCTGTTTCCTCAATGGGACCTGTAATTCCCGCTCCGGCATTGTTAATTAATATATCAATACGACCTGCTTTATGCATGACTTGATTTACTAGTTTCTGAGCTGTCTCCGGTTGATTCAAATCAAAGGTTAACAAATCAAAGTTTATATCTGAAATATATTTTTTAGGTTCCCTTGAGGTACCAAAAACACGAAAATTGTTTGCTAATAAATAAGAAGCTGTGGCTTTGCCAAGGCCAGAGGAGGCACCCGTAATAAGAACTACTTTAGTCATGTAAATAAAAATGGGCAAGCGATCTACATCACACCGCTACAACCGCCTACCCTTGCTGCGTTCCCGCCCTGGGGGGATTCGGCAGGAGCTGGTTGTGCAGGACTTGCCCAAAGCAAATATAATAGGTTTCGAGCGTTCAACAATTATTTTAAATTCTTAATTTTAAAGGAAATATATACCATCGTCTAATGAAAATTTGGATTATACTAATTTCCATTCTTTTGCTTAAATGTAAAACAGATATTACAAAAGATTTTAAACTAAGTGTTATTAAGAAAAGTAAAAAATTTAGTCCTAGTGATACACTAAAATTCAATATTATCAATAAAAAAAATCATCCTATTGATTCAGTAGTTTACCATTTGGAAGGAGAAATAATTAGTAATCCTCAAGCATTAAAAAATAAAACATTAGGGATTTATAATTTAAAAGCATCGTTACATGTTTCCGGAAAAAAACTTGAATACAAACAAAAAATAAGTGTTGTGTCTCCCTCAAAACCCCGACTATACTCATATACTATTCTCAATGAATTTCCACATGACAAAACTGCTTATACTCAGGGGTTGGAGTTTTACCGAGATACTCTTTATGAGAGCACAGGGTTGAGAGGGAAATCTAGTTTGCGTAAAGTTAATTTTGAAAGCGGAGAAATATACAATCAGGTTGCCTTGGATAAGGTATATTTTGGTGAGGGCATAACCATTTTAAAAGACAAACTTTATCAGCTTACATGGCAAGGTAATATGGGTTTTCAGTACCGACCAGATCAACTCAAAGTAGAACGTTCTTTCGCTTATCAAGAAAGTAAAGAAGGATGGGGACTATGTAATGATGGTAAAAGGCTATACAAGTCCGATGGGTCGAATCAAATTTGGATTTTGGATTCCGAAACACAAAAAGAAATTGGTAAAATCCAGGTAATGACTGACAAAAATGCCATAAGAAAAATCAATGAATTGGAATGGGCTGAGGAAAAAATTTATGCCAATACCTATCAATTCAATAAAGAAGTAGCTATCATTATTGATCCAGCAAGTGGGGCGGTCGATGGGGTAATTGATTTTTCGGGATTAAAAAGTAAAGTCGAACAAGTTTCCAATTTAGATGTTCTTAATGGTATAGCCTACCACCCCAAAAGAAAAACATTTTTTGTTACTGGGAAAAATTGGAGTAAATTATTTGAAGTTAAAATCGAACTCAAAGAGTGAGATATCGATAACGCCAAAATAATAAGTGCTTGTATTGGGCTAATTTACAAATCACTACAGATTTACCTGAATACCCAATTTAATATATTAATAAATCAATTACCAAAAAATCAATTCATCAGCAAAAATCCATGCATTTCTTTTGATCAATCTCCTATAAACGGGGGCATCGGGGAACTTCCCATGCCCCACACCTACAACCTTAACCTCATTATAAGCTTTCATATCAACTGCCAATGTAAAATCTTTGAAATAGGAAACTCTTTCATCAGGATCTTTCTGAACAGGGATCTGCAAGAAATTTAACAACTCATATTTTCCATGCGCTGATTTACCGTACACCTCAATTCGTTTAGGAAAAACTGTACTCATATCCTGATTTTCCAACATGCTGAGGGTAATATAATTAATCTGCTCTGCATTCTTGAGTTTTACTTCTATTTCCAGATCCTCTTCCACTACACCCAACCATGTTTTGGCATCTTCAATACTGGTTCCTCTGTAGACTTTTTTCCCTTTTTCTCCGTCAAATAAAACTTTCTGATTGTCTTTAAAAGTAAAATTGACGTGATGGCTTATGGAAAAGCTCTTATCCAAATCATTATTAACCTTGTAATCGACTACATGGTCACTGTTTTTAAAGATCATTTGCTCAAACAGCTCACTATCTGTCCACCCCTCCTTGATCGATTTTGCCTTTAACATTTTCGGGTCCCTCAGGAGAATGGGAGCTTTATAAACAGGGTCATTTTCATCAGGCTCACTTCCATCCAAGGTATAATGGATCTTGATATCTTTTACTTGAGGCTCATAAAAGACGATACTAATACTATCTTCAAAAATGAGATTCGTATTTTGGATCTCTGGAGGACTGAGGCTCAACTTTTCCGAAAACAAATCTGCGGAACCAAAATGAATCAATGAAGGAGCAATAGAAGCCAATTGATTTTTCTCATCCCTTTCAATTGCAGTCCTCCAGGCGTAAATTGTTTTTGGAGGATTTACTTTTAGCAAGTTTCGTAGCCCTCGGTGGGATACCCGCGTATTACACAAATTTAGTACTTGCAACTTAGAGTTTTTAAGGTAATTTAATGCATCATCACTAATTTGGGTATGATCTAATCGCAAAACTTCAAGACGAGGGAATTCATTTAAAATAAATGCCATTTTATCATCAAAATTGGTATTACTTAGATCCAATTCGATAAGTTGATTTTTGACATTTAGCAAAGTTTTTAAATGATCACCACCCAATCGGGAATTCATATACTTGATCCTTAAAAGATTGTCATGTAAGGCATTAGGTTTTACTCTAAACCCAGAGGCCAGCAGCTTTGACAAGTCACTTCTCCCGGCAGCTTTCACCTGTTCATCAGTTCCTAAAAAGGACATTATGTTCGACTTTAAATCTTCATTTTTTACCAAGCTTATCTTTCCTTCTTTCAAATAGGCTCCAGAGGTGGCCCAATGATTCAGCAACCATTTTTCCTTATCACTCAATTGGGACTTATTTTTGGGTGGCATATGCAATTTATCCTCCTTGGGTAAGCTAATGTATTGTACCAATAAGCCTTGATTAGGGTTTTGGAAATCGAACATACTTCCTCGCTCTCCACCACTTAACATCAGATCATAACGATCCAATCGAAGTTTGCTTTTACTTTTATTAGCATTGTGACAACTGATGCATTTATCTTCAAAAATAACATGGATTACCTCTTTATAGTAATCAATACTATCCATTTGTACAATCACATTTGGCTTTTCAAATAACTCAGAGGTAGAGAGGTAATCCTCACCATGAGTGATCTGCCCTCCTTTGTGTCCCGCAACCGTTAATGCGACCAATGTCAAAAGATACGAACCAAAGAAAACGTTTTCCTTCCCCTTCATTCGATGTAAAACACACAAGCTAAAACTTAGAATCAAAGTAATGATACCCGCCCAAAAATGGAATTTCAAGCTATCAAAATCATATGCCTCGTCCAAAGAAAGTAAATAACCCATTAATGCTGCCATCATTGCTCCGGCAAAGGAAAAATCAACCCCTATCCGTATTGCCTTTTCAAGTCCTCCCTTTTGAAACCTTGAAAAGAGTGTCAATAGAAACGTCATCAACAAAGACCCAATTGGCAAGTGAAGCACTAAAGGATGAAATTTACCGAGGTATTTTAGTAGTTCAAAGGTAAAATCCATCAGATTAACTCAATAAAATATCATGTTTTACCTCTCCTGAAACATCAGTCAACCGGAACCTTCTGCCCTGGGTTTTATAAATCATTTTTTCGTGATCAACCCCAAATTGATGCAATAGAGTAGCTTGCAGGTCGTGGACATGCATAGGATCCTTTACGATATTGTATCCAAAATCATCGGTTTCACCATAACTGAATCCGGGTTTGATCCCGCCACCCGCCATAAACATGGTGAAGGATCTAGGGTGATGATCCCTACCGTAGTCAGTATCCGTCAGTTTCCCTTGACAGAAGTTTGTTCGGCCAAATTCTCCACCCCATATCACTAAGGTATCTTCCAAAAGTCCCCTCTGTTTTAGGTCCATGATCAAAGCCGCTGTTCCCTGGTCTACATCCTCTGCCTGACGTTTGATCTGTGCGGGAAGGTTGTCGTGTTGATCCCAACCCGTATGATATAATTGTACAAAACGTACATCTTTTTCGATCAAACGACGTGCCAAGAGACAATTCGCGGCATAGGTTCCTGAACGATAGGAATTTTTACCATACATTCGCAAAACATGATCTGGTTCATCGCTGATGTCCATTACTTCTGGGACTGAAGTTTGCATTCTATAAGCCATCTCGTAATTGGAAATACGACTGTTGATTTCTGGGTCTCCAAAAGTTTTTTCTTGTGCCTCATTTAACGAAGCCAAATGATCCAACATCTTTCTTCTTTCAGTTCTGGAAACTCCCTCAGGATTTTGCAGATACAAAACCGGATCTTTACCAGATCTAAATTGTACACCCTGATGCAGGGAACTTAAAAAACCATTGCCCCACAATCGAGAATACAAGGGTTGTGGTTGTGGTTTTCCGTTACCGGTGGACAATAGAACTATGAAGGAGGGCAGGTTATCATTTAGACTCCCCAGCCCATAACTCATCCACGAACCTATACTGGGACGACCGGGCAATTGGGAACCAGTTTGAAAAAACGTAATTGCCGGATCATGGTTGATCGCTTCGGTATGCATCGATTTTACAAAACACAACTCGTCTACTACTTTTGATACATGAGGCATCAAATCACTCACCCAGGCTCGGGATTCCCCGTATTGCTTAAAATTATATATACTTCCTGTTAAAGGAAAACTCGCCTGACCGGAGGTCATTCCTGTTAATCTTTGGCCTTTTCTGATCGAATCCGGTAAATCCGAACCTCTGTATTTATTGAGATAAGGTTTGTAATCAAACAAATCCAATTGTGAAGGCCCACCACTTTGGAAGAGATAGATCACCCTTTTTGCCTTAGATGCAAAATGAGGCAAAGGCAGAGGGCCTGCCTGCAACCGCGGTCCAGCTCCACCCGAGGAACTTAAACCCAGTTGACCCATAAGACTCCCTAAGGCCAAGCCTCCGATACCAAATCCCAAGTTTTTTAGAAAATGACGACGATTGTTGTTTTGAAAATATTTGTTTAATTCTTGCATATCTTAACTTTTCTGGGAAGTTTCATCTAAGTTGTATATCAAAAGAGCTAATGAAGTATAGCTTTTCATGGATAAATCCATTTCACTAATATCTGTTTTTTCCGAGTGTAGTTCTGCCACTGCATCAAGATAATCCATCATTTCAGATATGGCTTTTTTGGTGGGTTTTCTTCCAGTAATACGGCGATGGATTTCAATGATCCGATCTTTGTCTCTGATGATTTCACTGTTGAGGATCAATGAGGCGATGGCTTCAGCAGCGTTTTGAACCTGTGGATCATTCAATAGAATGAGAGATTGCAATGGCGTACTGGTTTTCTGTCTTTCCACAGTACAGTAGTCCCTGGTAGAAGCGTCGAAAGTAACCATTCCAGGAGGAGGAACGGTTCTTTTCCAATAAGTGTATAGGCTTCTTCGATACTGATTGCCACTGGTTGACATGATGTAGCGCTTTAACGAATTGGATGTACTGCCACCAGTCAATTCATCCCACAAACCCGGTGGCTGATATGGCTTGACACTGGGACCTCCTATTTTATCGACAAACAGACCACTGCTGACCAATACATTATCTCTTATCATCTCAGCCGTAAGTTTTTGCCTGGGGAAAACAGATAAATATTGATTTTTAGGATCAATAC
>CAJWAY010000041.1 GCA_913020685.1 uncultured Flavobacteriaceae bacterium | reverse complement strand
GGAATTTCAATCCCGTGTTCTTCAAAATGCTTTACGGCATCTTCATAATGGTGAGATGAATCCAGTAACGACTTAGAAGGAATACAGCCAACATTGAGACAGGTTCCTCCTAAGGTATTGTACTTTTCAATTAAGGCGGTTTTCATCCCCAACTGTGAGCAACGAATGGCAGCTACATAACCTCCGGGTCCCGATCCGATTATGGCAACATCAAATGATTGCATAGTTTGAATTTCGATTTACAGTCAAAAATACAAATGTTTAGGGCGTTAAAATAGTTTTTTTTATGGGAATCGGTTTTATTAAATATTTATATTTAAATATAAAATCAATTTGATTTATATTGTAGGATATTGATAAGAGTTTGAAAAAACCTCAGTTATCCCTACCGGTTGCTTTACTCCCATTGATCATTTTGGTCGTGCTCTTGACCTATAATGTCACTATTTTTGGGGATGATGCATTGAGTGGTTCCAACCAGTTTATTCTTTTATTAGGGGGAGGTGTAGCAGGCTTGTTAGGTCATCGAAACAAAGTCACCTATGGGGAAATGTTACGTAAGGTTGGAGAAAACTTACAATCGGTTACGGGTCCCATTTTGATTTTACTTCTAGTAGGGGCTTTGTCAGGAACATGGCTCTTGAGTGGTATCATTCCCGCCATGATTGATTATGGTTTACAAATTGCCAATCCTCGTTTTTTCCTACCTGCATGTGTACTAATCTCGGCTTTGGTCTCTTTGGCCACGGGCAGCAGTTGGTCCACCTCTGCGACTATCGGGATTGCCTTGATCGGCATAGGGAAAGCTTTGGACTTACCCGTAGGTATGGTGGCCGGTGCTGTGATTTCCGGCGCCTATTTTGGGGATAAACTCTCCCCCTTGAGTGATACCACCAACTTGGCTCCTGCAATGGCAGGAAGTGAGCTTTTTAACCATATACGTTATATGCTTTACACGACCCTACCTTGTATTGTGATTACCCTTTTGTTGTTTATTTTTTTGGGATGGAGTTTTTCAAGTTCAGGGGAAGTAGATACTTCATTTCTAAGTGAATCCATTAGAGAAAAATTTAATATCACCCCCTGGTTATTTTTGGTACCTCTAACAGTTATTATAATGATTATCAAAAAAACTCCTTCCCTTTTGGCACTGTTTGTTGGAACACTTTTAGGAGGGTTTTTTGCGTTGATTTTTCAAACTCAATTGCTGATGGATTTGTCCGAAAGCTCGGTGTTGAATTTTAAAACTATTTATAAAAGTATTTTTAATGCCATTACTGTTGATACCCAAATCGAAACCAATGACCCCCTTTTAAACGAATTATTTTCATCTGGAGGAATGCAAGGGATGTTGGGTACGGTTTGGTTGATTATTTGTGCAATGGTTTTTGGTGGGGTGATGGACGCCATTGGTGCCTTACAGGCCATCAGTAGTGCTTTTTTAAAATGGGCTGAAACCAATTTTCAACTTATTGCCGGTACGGCAGCAACCAGTCTGACGGTCAACCTTACCGCCTCTGACCAATACTTGGCCATTGTCGTGCCGGGAAAGATGTTTGCACAAGCATACCGGAATCGGAAACTGGCCCCTGAGAATCTGAGCAGAACATTAGAGGATTCCGGAACTGTAACCTCTGTATTGGTGCCGTGGAATACCTGTGGGGCGTATCAATCAGGGGTATTGGGCGTGGGAGTAGCAGAATATTTTTTCTACGCTTTTTTTAATTGGATCAGTCCGTTGATGACTTTGTTTTACGCCTATTTTAAAATCAAAATCAAAAATTTAAATACTGATTGATTATTTTAAAGAGATTAGAAATTCTTATACATCTGTAGAAATTTATTATTACCTCTTGTAAATTTTATTCTAAATAAATTTAAATTTGAATCCAATAAAAATTCTAAAATCAAATACCTATGGATAATCATTTTAATGGAAACGGTGACATCGCAAAATGCCCCTATTTAGGGGGAGTGTTAAGAGAAAGCGCTGGAGGTGGAAAGGTTAATAGAGAGTGGTGGCCAAACCAGTTAAATTTAAATATTCTCCGTCAACAATCTTCTCTTTCTGATCCAATGGATCCGGATTTTGATTATGCGAAAGAATTTAAAAAACTTGACTTAGCAGCTGTCAAAGAGGATTTACATGAACTGATGACCAATTCTCAGGATTGGTGGCCTGCTGATTTTGGACACTATGGACCATTCTTTATCCGAATGGCATGGCATGCTGCTGGTACATACCGAATTGCCGACGGGCGTGGTGGTGCAGGAGCAGGCACTCTTCGTTTTGCTCCACTGAACAGTTGGCCTGATAATGCAAACTTAGAAAAGGCAAGACTACTTTTGTGGCCAATCAAAAAGAAGTATGGGAAAAAACTTTCTTGGGCAGACTTAATGGTATTGACAGGTAACGTTGCTATGGAATCTATGGGATTTAAAACTTTTGGATTTGGAGGAGGTCGTGCAGATGTCTGGGAGCCTGAAGAAGACATCTATTGGGGTCAGGAGGCAGAATGGCTTGGAGACAAAAGATATACGGGAAATCGTGAACTGGAAAATCCTCTGGGAGCAGTACAAATGGGGCTGATCTATGTCAATCCGGAGGGGCCAAATGGAAATCCCGATCCTCTAAAATCGGCAATTGATATTCGTGAAACCTTTGGTCGAATGGCAATGAATGATTACGAAACAGTAGCTTTGATTGCTGGAGGACACACTTTCGGGAAAACACACGGAGCCGCCGATGCAGATCAGTATGTAGAGGCTGAACCTGCCGGTGCCCGAATCGAGCAAATGAGCATGGGCTGGAAGAATAATTATGGATCTGGCAAAGGAGAACACACCATCACCAGTGGTTTAGAAGGTGCATGGACAACTACTCCCACAAGATGGAGCAACAATTACTTTGAAAACCTTTTTGGTTATGATTGGGAATTGACAAAAAGTCCCGGAGGGGCACAACAGTGGACGCCAAAAGGTGGTGCTGGTGCCGGTACGGTTCCAGATGCACACAACCCCGATAAGTCACATGCCCCAATGATGTTGACAACAGACATTGCTATGCGTATGGATCCCATTTATGAGCCCATTTCGAGACATTTTTATGAAAATCCCGCTGAATTTGCCGATGCTTTCGCCAGGGCATGGTTCAAGTTAACCCATAGAGACATGGGACCTATTGACCGGTATTTGGGATCGGAAGTTCCTGAGGAAACCTTGATTTGGCAAGACCCTGTTCCTAAGGTTGATTATGTATTGATTGATGAAAAAGATGAAGCTACCCTAAAAGCTAAAATTTTGGAATCAGGTTTAAATGTTGGTCAGTTGGTCAGTGTAGCATGGGCTTCAGCCGCTACTTTCAGAAATTCGGATAAACGTGGTGGCGCCAATGGAGCAAGAGTTAGTCTTTCTCCACAAAAATACTGGGATGTTAATGAACCCATCCAACTGGGAAAAGTTTTAGATGTATTGACAGACATCAAAAAAGAATTTAATGCCATGAGTCAAGATAAAAAAGTTTCTTTAGCTGACTTGATCGTTTTGGCAGGAAGTGCAGGAATTGAAAAAGCCGCATCAGATGCAGGATACCAGGTTAGAGTTCCTTTTACTGCCGGAAGAACAGACGCCACACAAGATCAAACCGATGTTGAATCTTTCTCTGTTTTAGAACCCTTGACAGATGGTTTTAGAAACTACACGAAAAATAATTATGATGTAGGGGCGGAAAAATTATTAGTTGACAAAGCGCAATTGATGACATTGACAGCTCCCGAGATGACTGCTTTGGTGGGAGGAATGCGTGTATTGAATACCAACTTTGGAAATTCCAAGCATGGTGTTTTGACTAATCGTCCTGAAACCCTAACCAACGATTTCTTTGTTAATATACTTGATATGAATACTACTTGGGAAGCGACAAACGAGAGTGAAAGTGAATTTAAATGTCGTGACTTGATTACTGGCGAAATCAAATGGACCGGTACAAGAGTAGACTTAATCTTTGGTTCTAACAGTGAATTACGAGCCATTGCCGAAGTTTACGGCTGTGAGGATGGCGAAGAAAAATTTATCAAAGATTTTGTGGCAGCTTGGAGTAAAGTAATGCAATTAGATCGTTTTGATTTGGCATAGCTCTTTGTGAATACTTTACAAAGTTAAAACCCCTATCAATTATGGTATTGGGGTTTTTTTAGTCCTAGGATTTCGGATGAATTTGTATTTTTGCTTGATAAGCATCATTCATGGCCAAAAAGCTCCCTGATTATACGGAAGATAAAAGTACTCGCACTAGAAAAAGACAAATTCTTTTTGGAAGTTTCTTGCTGATTTTGGGATTCTTGATGACTGTTTCTTTTGTTTCTTTTTTATTCCACCACCAATCCGATCAAAGCACCCTTGAAGTATTTTTTGAAAAAGAAGTTCAGTCGCAAAATCTTTTAAATAAAATAGGAGCGTTGGGTAGTCACTTTTTTGTCTATCAACTGTTTGGAATAGCTGTATTTATCCTCCCCTATCTACTTTTCTATACAGGCTATTTACTTTTTTTTGATCGTGATAGAGAGAATCTTATAAGCCATTGGAGTTGGGCTGTGCTTTATTTGATGTGTTTGTCTATTTTCTTCGGATTTTACCACATGGATTCTCCGTTATTAGGTGGGTTGGTTGGCTATGAAATCAATAGTTTTCTAGTGGCTTATCTTGGTAAAATAGGGGTGTCTGGTTTACTTGTTTTTTCGTTGATTGCTATACTGGTAATCCAATGGAAATTAACCCCAGAAAAAGCCATATTATTTTTTAGATCCCTGTTTAAAAATGAAAAGACTCCTAATGAGCCAGGTATCGAGAACAGCCTGGATTTAGAAATCAATGATTTTGTGGATAAGCCTGCTCCCGATTTTGAGGCGAAACAAATTGATCCCATTGAAGTTGAAAAATCAACAGCAGAGGATGAAGTTACCATGGAAGTGGAAACTTATAAAGAGGAAGAAAGTTTGACTGAGAACTTGGCGCAATCTTTGGTAGAAAAGTATGGTTTTATAGATCCAAAACTAGAATTGAGTAAGTACCGTTTTCCCATTCATGACCTACTAAATGATTATGGAGAAAGTTCCATCACCATCGATCAAGAGGAATTGGAATTAAATAAAAATAAAATTCTTGAGACCTTAAAGAATTACAAGATTGGTATTTCAAAAATAAAAGCAACCGTTGGTCCTACCGTAACACTTTATGAAATAGTTCCCGAAGCAGGAATTAGGATCTCCAAAATCAAAAATTTAGAGGATGATATTGCTCTTTCCCTTTCTGCATTAGGTATCAGAATCATTGCACCCATTCCTGGAAAGGGAACGATTGGAATCGAAGTTCCTAACCAAAAACCCACTATAGTTTCAATGCGCTCAGTGATCACATCTAATAAATTTCAAACCGCTGAAATGGAGTTACCAATTGCCTTGGGTAAAAACATCAGTAACGAAACTTTTGTTGTGGATTTAACAAAGATGCCACACTTGCTAATGGCCGGGGCAACAGGCCAGGGAAAATCGGTAGGGTTGAACGCTGTAATTGCTTCTTTACTTTACAAAAAACATCCAGCTGAGATCAAATTCGTTTTGGTTGATCCAAAAAAAGTAGAACTTAACATCTACAGCAAAATTGAACGTCACTACTTGGCCAAATTACCTGATACCGAAGAAGCGATCATTACAGATAACACTAAGGTGATTCATACCCTAAACTCCCTTTGTATAGAAATGGATAATAGATACGAATTGCTCAAAAACGGAATGTGTAGGAACCTTAAGGAATACAATCAAAAGTACCGAGAGCGAAAATTAAATCCTAAGAATGGGCATAACTTCTTACCATACATAGTATTGGTAGTAGATGAGTTTGCCGACCTAATTATGACTGCAGGAAAGGAAGTTGAGACACCAATTGCACGATTGGCACAATTGGCAAGAGCTGTTGGGATTCACCTGATTATTGCCACCCAAAGGCCCTCAGTAAATGTCATCACCGGGATCATCAAAGCCAACTTCCCCGCGAGAATTGCATTTAGGGTGACATCAAAAATAGACTCTCGAACCATACTAGATTCAGGAGGGGCTGATCAATTGATCGGCCGTGGAGATATGCTCTACACTCAAGGCAACGACTTAACTCGAATTCAATGTGCTTTTGTAGATACACCTGAAATTCAAAAGATTTCTGATTACATCGGAACACAAATGGGCTATGCCAGTGCTTATGTTTTACCTGAGTATATTGAGGAAAATTCGAGCAGTTTAGAACTTGACCCATCGGAGAGGGACGAACTATTTAGAGAAGCGGCAGAGGTAATTGTTACTGCTCAACAGGGATCGGCGTCACTGTTGCAGAGAAAACTAAAACTTGGTTATAATCGAGCAGGAAGGATCATCGACCAAATGGAAGTGGCAGGAATTGTAGGTCCATTTGAGGGAAGTAAGGCAAGACAGGTACTGATCTCTGACTTAAATGCTCTAGATATACTTTTTAATAATGAAGATCTATAAACTTACTCTATGAAATTAAAAAATCTCTTTTTACTTTTTTTTACACTACTATATGTAGACTTAATCTCGCAAACATCCAATCAGGCTGAAAACCTTTTGAACTTGGCATCCAAACAAATGGAAAGTTATAATAACATTGAGTTCGAATTCAGCTATGTACTCAATAACCGTATTGAACAAATTAATCAAGAAAGTTCGGGGCAGGTGACTGTAGCAAGCGAGAAATACAAATTAAATTTTCTTGATGCCATTCAGCTTTTTGACGGAAAGTCACTCTATACAATCGTTCCAGAAAATGAAGAAATAACAATTACAAAAGCTCAAGAGGTGGAAGATTTTGGAATTAACCCCAGAGAATTGCTACAATTTTACAAAAATGGATATGATTACCATTGGGACATAAGTCAAAGAGTAAAAGGAAAAAACATACAATTTGTTAAATTAATTCCTGTAAAAGGAGATAGTGAGATCGAGTCCCTTCTAGTGGGAATTGATACTAATCAAAACCATATCTACAAACTAATTGAAATAGGATACAACGGAACAATAACCACACTTACAATCAATAATATGAAAGTGAACAGCTCTCTACCGGAGAATTTCTTCATTTTTAACGAAGCAGATTATCCCAATTATTTCATTAACCATTGATGTATTGAAAATACTTGATAGGTATATTATTGGTCAGTACTTGATTCGCTTGCTCAGTGTTTTTGCAATTTGCATGCTGATTTTTGTGGTACAAACCTTTTGGTTATATATAGATGATCTCGCAGGAAAAGGTTTGGACTTTGAAACGATTTTTAAATTTTTGGGTTACTTTACCCCAAAGCTGATCCCTATTGTACTTCCCCTATCAATACTATTTGCTTCTTTAATGACTTTTGGAAGTCTTGCTGAAAATTATGAATTTGCTGCTATGAAATCTACAGGCATTTCTCTGATACGTTGTATGATAGGTTTGTTTTTGGTCCACATTTTCATTGGTATAGGAAGTTTTTATTTTTCGAACCACTTAATTCCATACGGTGAAGTAAAATCTTATAACCTAAGGAGAAACTTAGCCAAATTAAAACCTGCTATTGCGATAAGAGAGGGGATTTTTAATGACCTTGGACAAATGAGTATTAAAGTTAAAAGAAAGTATGGAGATGATAAAAGGTTACTTGAGGATGTAATCATTCACGAAAAGACTAATGATTATAAGAATAGAATAGTAATCAAAGCTAAAAACGGAGAATTGAAAAGTAAAACTAGCGATGCAACCCTTCAACTAGTATTATACGACGGGAATCGATATGAAGAAATTACAGGTAAAAACTATAAAGATAGATTGAGATTTCCTCATGCAAAAGTTCATTTCGAAGAATATGTCATGAATATTGATTTGTCAAAATTCAATAATGTAGATCTAAACGAGGAAAATTATACAACCACATATAAAATGCAAAGAGTGAGCCAGCTCAGAGTAAGTATTGATACTTTGGAACGCGATTTTAGTGCCCAAAGGAAAATTTTCAGCGAAAACTTCAATAAAAAAACCTATTACAGTCACATCAAATCCATTGAAGATAATGTTAACTTTGTTCCAGATTCGATTATAAAGGCTAATATTCTCAATATTCTCAAAAAAAATGATGATTGGAGGTCAAATCAGATTGTGGGTCAATGCATGGCTGATGTTGACGGGATAATAAGGAATCTAGAAAATAAAAAAAGAAATTTTTTTGTCTTTCAGAAGTTGATCAACTTACATAAAATGATCATGTTAGATAAATTCACACTGATTTTCTCATGTATCCTTCTATTCTTTATTGGGGCCTCGCTCGGCGCTATTATAAAAAAAGGTGGACTAGGATTGCCTCTTGTAATATCAGTACTAATTTTTTTATCTTATCATTACATTGGAATTTTTGCAAAAAATGCATCAGAAGATAACAGTATCCATCCAATTTTGGCTAGTTGGATCTCAACAATGGTCTTGACACCGTTTGCGATTTATTTGACCAAAAGAGCTTCCTCTGACGAGGGATTTGTGAATTTAGAATTTATTTCAGTTCCCATTCAGAAGATATACTCTAAATACATTAGACCAAAATCATAAAATACTTATGTCAAAAATTTTACTGAATACTATAGAAGAGGCAATAGAATCGATCAAAAGTGGAGAAATCATTATAGTAGTAGACGACGAAAACCGAGAAAACGAAGGGGACTTTGTGGCCGCAGCTGAGGTAATTAGTCCAGAGAAAATCAATTTTATGGCTACTCACGGAAGAGGTCTAATATGTACTCCACTGACTGAAAAAAGATGTAAAAAACTCAAATTAGAACGTATGGTAAGTTCTAATTCTGACCCTATGGACACTGCTTTTACCGTTTCGGTTGACTACAAAGGAAAGGATGTTACAACAGGAATTTCTGCTGCAGATCGATCTAAGACTATCCGTGCAATGATTGATAAAAAAACACGCGCAATGGACCTAACCCGGCCTGGTCACGTTTTTCCCTTAATTGCCAAGGAAGGTGGTGTTTTACGTAGAACGGGACATACAGAGGCTGCAATTGATTTCGCAAGATTAGCAGGGTTTGAACCTGCTGGTGTAATTGTTGAGATCATGAATGAAGACGGATCTATGGCGCGACTACCAGAACTCCTTGAAGTCTCGAAAAAGTTTGATCTAAAGATTGTTTCCATTGAAGATCTTGTTGCCTACAGAATGCAATATGACAGTTTGATTGAAAAAAAGTGGGATTTTAAGGTGGAAACCCGTTTTGGCCCATTCCGACTAAGAGCATACCAACAAACTACAAATCAACAGATTCACCTAGCACTGACCAGAGGAAGTTGGAGTGAAGAAGAAGCTGTACTGACTCGAATAAATTCATTAAGAATCAGCAATGATATTCTGAGTATGTTGACAGGTGAGGTCAGTAGAGGCTTAGATGATATTTTTTCGCTAATCAATGAGGCTGAGAAAGGGGCAGTCATCTTTATCAACCAACAACAATCCTCAGAAAATCTTTTATCTAGAATTGAAAAATTTAAAGGTATGCAACAAAAAGGTAAAGTTGATAAAGCACCCCCGATTGTAATGGACAGTCGAGATTTTGGTATTGGAGCTCAAATATTACATGATCTCAAAATAAAAAAATTGAACTTGATAAGTAATTCTAATAAAATGCCAAGAGTTGGAATTACAGGTTATGGTATTAAAATAGTTGGGTATGTCAATTATTAGAATGCCTTTAATAGTCATAAATATTATCTATTAAATCGATGAATCGAAAATCAATAAATATTATATTTGCACGCGAGGGAGAAATGGCAGAGTGGTCGAATGCGGCAGTCTTGAAAACTGTTGAGGGTCACA
>CAJWAY010000040.1 GCA_913020685.1 uncultured Flavobacteriaceae bacterium | reverse complement strand
TTTGATTTCGACACATGGCAGGAGATTTTTGGCTCTATTGCCAAGAATAAGACCCGAACTATTATTACTGTTATTGGTGTATTGTGGGGGATTTTTATTTATATAACCTTATCTGGTGCTGCAAAAGGGTTAGACAATGGTTTTGAACGAGAATTTCAAGGTATGGCTATGAACTCTATGTTTGTGTGGCCTCAAAGAACTAGTGTTCCATATGCGGGGTTTATGGTGGGAAGATATCCTAGATTTACCATTTCTAATGTTGAGGATTTAAAGCTCCAAATACCTGAAATTCGATATATAGCTCCAAGAAATGCTAGGGGCGTATTTGGAGGCAGTCAACCTGCCAGTGTTGTTTACAAGGAAATATCTCGTTCTTACAATATCTATGGAGATTATCCAGAGTATACAAAAATAGCCACAAAAAAAATTTATAATGGTGGCCGATTTATCAATGAAGAGGACCAGCAAAAAAATCGTAAAGTTTGTGTCATTGGTGAAAGGACTCAAGAGGAGTTGTTTGAGGAAGATGAAAACCCCGTGGGAAAATACATTCGTATCAACAATGTATATTTCCAAGTAATAGGAGTTCATAAGTATCTAGAAGGAGGGGGTTTTGAATCTGATGGGGACATTTTTATTCCCTTTAATACCTTCAGAAATTTATATAATACCGGTGAAAATGTCGATTGGTTCACCATCGCAGCGTATGCGGATGCCGACGTTGTAACGGTAGAAAAAAACGTCAAGGATGTATTAAAAAAAATACACAAGGTGGCTCCAGAAGATGACAGAGCTTTTGGGTCGTTCAACCTGGGAGAGGTATTTAATAAGATCAGTGGCTTTGCCAATGGGATGACATTTTTATCTTTAGTAGTTGGATTAGCAACTATTTTAGCAGGAGTGATTGGTATTGGAAACATATTACTGATTTCTGTAAAAGAACGAACTAAAGAGTTAGGAGTAAGACGTGCGTTGGGAGCTACTCCAGGAGAGGTAAGAACTCAAATTTTATTAGAGTCTGTTTTTTTGACACTCATTGCCGGTTTAGTTGGTATAATTTTGGGGGCCGCTGTTTTGGCTATTATCAATTTGACAACTCAGGACTTATCTGATTTTCCATATACCAATCCAACAGTGCCGATTCCACTGGTTCTTGGGGCACTATTTATAATGGTAGTATTGGGAACACTGATTGGACTTATCCCTGCTCAGCGGGCTGTTAGTATTAAACCAATAGACGCTTTAAGAGAAGAATAACAAAACTTTACAATATGAAAATTTTAAAATATTTAGGAATTGCTTTGCTTGTTTTTGGAGCTATTTTTGCAACACTTTATTTCATAAAAACCAACAGTAAACCTTTGGTCGAATATGACGTTCAGACTCCGATGATTCAAAGTATTGAAAAAAAGACTGTAGTTACCGGTACAGTTATTCCAGAGGATGAAGTAGAAATCAAACCTCAGATTTCAGGGATCATAGAAAAACTTTTTGTTGATGAGGGTGATTTAGTAATCAATGGAGATTTGTTAGCCAAAGTGAAAGTCGTGCCAAACGAACAAACATTAAATAGTGCAAAGGGAAGACTTTCAAATACATTAATTTTGTTGAGGAACGCCGAGGTTGAATTCAAAAGGAATCAATCTTTATTTGAAAAGGAAATCATCTCCAAACAACAATTTGACAATGCTAAGCTAAGCTATGATCAGGCTGAGCAAAATGTGAAAAATGCTCGCTCTGATCTTCAAATTATAAAGCTTGGTTCTGCTGGGGGTTCTACTATTGCTAATACTAACATTCGAGCAACTGTTGCGGGAACTATCTTAGAAATTCCAGTAAAAGAAGGGGATCAAGTAATTGAAAGTAATAATTTCAACGCCGGAACAACAATAGCCACAGTTGCAGATCTGAACAAAATGATTTTTGAGGGTAAGGTAGATGAGGCTGAAGTTTCAAGGCTAACCGTTGGGATGCCTCTTACTGTAAAGCTAGGAGCCATTCAAGACAAAGATTTTGATGCCAGGTTAAAGTTTATTGCTCCAAAAGGTAATGAAGATCAAGGAACCGTTCAGTTCAAAATCGAAGGAGATGTTTATTTGGATAATTCGATTTTTATACGAGCAGGATACAGTGCCAATGCTTCATTAGTGCTTGAAAAAAAAGATAGCATAATGGGTATATCAGAGGCATTACTGCAATTTGATAAAATTTCCAATGATCCATATGTTGAAGTAAAAAACGACAAGGGTACGTTTGAAAGAAAAAATATTGAACTGGGAATTTCTGATGGAATTAATGTGGAAATCATTTCTGGTCTTAGTATGGAGGATAAAATAAAAGTATGGAATAAGACAGAACCCATCAAAATTGGCGAGGAAGACGATTCTGCTAAAAAATAATTATACATGAAACCAATCCAACTCTTCTTTTTACTCGTCTTCCTGACACTGAAATTTGATTTAATGGCTCAAAACCAATCCATGACTCTCATTGAATGTATTGACATGGCAATTGAAAGAAATATAAGTGTCAAACTGAGTGAACTAGCTCTTAACGATGCAGAAATTAATAAAGATGAAGCTAAAGGGAGCTTCTTACCTACATTAAATGCTCAGGCTAACCATACTTGGAATATAGGTTTGAATCAGGACATTACCAGAGGTATTTTGGAAAACAGAACCACACAATACTCCTCTTTTGGAGCCAGCTTGAATATTGATATTTACAATGGTCTTAGGAATTTAAATCAGTTACATAGAGCAAACCTTGCCATTTTAGCAGGTGAATATCAATTGGAAGATATGAAAGATGATGTGCGTTTGATGGTAGCAAATGCCTATTTACAAATATTGTTTAATGTCGAAATATTAGATGTCCAAAAATCACAGTTGGAAATTTCCCTTAAGGATGCAGAGCGGACTCAAAAAATGATTGATGCAGGGACCATGGTAAAATACGATTTGTTGGAAATTCAGGCAACCATTGCAACACAGGAACAAGCGTTAATTCAAGCAGAAAATAATTTAAGGCTCTCTAAAATCAATCTGGCTCAAATGCTACTAATCACCGATTATGAAAATTTTGATGTGGTATCTATTGACATAGAGGCTCCTTTTGGGCAGATTTTATTCCAGAATCCCAAGGATATATTTGAAAAAGCGTTGACTCACAGAAAAGACATTCAACTCTCAATAACCAATATTGCAATTGCTGAAAAAGATGTGGAGTTGGCAAAAGGAACACTACAGCCGAGTCTCAGTGCTTTTTATGGCTATAATACTCGTGTGTCATATGCTGATAGGATTGTTGGAGATGGAAATTTCACTGATGTTCCCATTGGGTTTTTATCCTCGACCAAAGAACCCGTATTACGTTCCGTTGAAGGCAATAAGGCCATCAGTCCAGTTCCTTTTAGTGAGCAATTTGATCTCAATGCAGGACACAATATAGGTTTAAGCCTTAATATACCAATTTTCAATGGTTTTATTGCAAGAAATAGAGTGGAGCGCACTAAAGTTAATCTGTTGCGATCTCAAAATCAATTAGAGCAAGAAAAACTCAACTTGGAAAATACTATTAATCAAGCCTACAACAATGCTGAAGGGGCCTATAAATTTTATGAAGCAGCGCAAAAAACTGAATTGGCAAGGAGAAAAGCCTATGAAGATGCTGTCAACCGTTTTGAGGCTGGAGTCATGAATATATTTGATTTTAACCAAATCAAACAGCGCTTTGAAACTGCATCCTCAGACCGTGTCAGGGCTAAATTTGATTATATTTTTAAATTGAAAGTACTAGAATTTTATTTTGGCATAACCATTAGCTTATAGATTTATGAACCTTAGGGTGAGATAGTAGCTATTGATTTTTCTATTTTTGTGATGTGAGTGTAATATTACATATTGAAACTGCCACCAAAAATTGTTCTGTATCCATTGGACAATCAGGTGAAATTATTGCTTTGAAGGAACTTTACTCAGAGAAATTCAGTCATAGCGAACATTTACACGATTTTATAAAAGTGGTGTTAGAGGAGGCCCAAATTGACATAACCTCCCTTGATGCAGTGGCAGTTAGTAAAGGGCCAGGTTCCTTTACAGGTCTGAGAATTGGCGTCGCTGCTGCCAAAGGTATTTGTTTTGCTTTGAACTTGCCATTGATAGCAGTAAATTCACTTCAAATCTTATCCGAAAAATATCAATCAAGAAATCAAGCAATATTATTTCCCATGTTTGATGCCCGTAGAATGGAGATTTATGTAATGGCACTCAATGAAAATAAAGAAATCCTAAAGCCTACCTTTGCGGAAGTTTTAAGTGCTGAAAGTTTTAATGAATTTCCAACCAATGTTCAATGGGTTTTTATGGGCGAAGGTGCAGAAAAGTATAAAAAAGTGTCTGATGCGCCTCACATTAAATACCAAAGCGAAATTCGATATCCATCTGCAGCAGAAATGGTTTCTTTAGCTTGGAAAGCTTATCAAGAAAACAACTTTGAAGATTTGGCCTATTTTGAACCCTTTTACCTCAAAGATTTTTACACTAAAGCTAACAAGATTGGCGAGTAAATTATCCGTTAACAGCTTCTACCGTCTCAACCTTACCAGGGAGCATCTCCTTTAAGATATTTTCGATTCCATTTTTTAGGGTAAAGGTGGAGGATGGACAACCACTACAAGCACCTTGAAGAACAACCTTTACTCTTTTATTGTTGTCCTCATAAGAGTCAAAAATGATATTTCCTCCGTCTGAGGCAACAGCAGGTTTGACATACTCTTCTAAAATTTTAACTATCTCAAGTTCAGTATCATTTAGGGAGTATTCTGGGTTTGAAGTGATTGACTTTGGGTCACTTGAAAAAAAGGAAGGACCCAAAATCGTTTTCTCCTCTTCCAGGTAGGCTTTGATGAATCCTCTTATTTCCATTACAACTTCCTCCCATTGTACTGTATCGTTTTTGGAAATGGAAATATAATTTTCATCGATAAAAACCTCCTTTATAAAAGGAAAATTAAAAAGCTTCTTGACTAACGGGGCATCTTTGGCACTTTTGGAATTTTCGAAAGAAAGTGTCTGATCAGTTATTTTTTTATTTGCAACAAATTTCATAGCAGAGGGGTTGGGTGTACTTTCTGCATAAATAGTAATAGCTGCTTTCTCAACTTTTTTTCTCTCATTAAGAACCTTTCCACCGTCATTTAGGTAATCTTCGATTTGTTCTGCAACCTCTTGGATTACCTCCTCCCATTCTAAAATATCAAAACGCTCTACTATTAAGTTGCTGTTATCAAGTGACACTTTCTTAACAAATGGAAGGAAAAATAATTGTTTGACTAGTGGTGCATCTGCTGCCTGGTCGATGTTGATAAAGGTCTTTGATACGGAAAGGTCTAAAGGAGGAGTAATACTAAATTTTGCAATTGTTGCTCCCTTTTTACAACTGGCTATTATTCGGATTCTGTTCATTTTTTTTAACAAATTTACTAAAAACAAATCCAGGGATCTTAATGTTCAATTTTATAATTTAGATGTCAAAGCAAATTTATGTTGATAAAGTCAGTTAGAGGATTTACTCCCAAGTATGGTAAAAATTGTTTTTTTGCTGAAAATTCAACTCTAATAGGTGATCTCATCATGGGAGATGATTGTTCTGTATGGTACCAAGCAGTTGTTCGCGGGGATGTAAATAGCATCCGAATAGGAAACAGGGTTAACATTCAAGATGGTACAGTTATTCATGGGACTTTTGAAAAATCTGCAACCATCATAGGTAATGATGTATCTATAGGTCATAATGCGATTGTTCACGGTTGCACTATAAGTGATAGGGTTTTAGTTGGTATGGGTTGTATTATTATGGACGAAAGTGTGGTAGGCTCCAACAGCATTATTGCCGCAGGGAGTGTTCTACCAAAAAATACTGTTGTTCCCGATGGTTCAGTTTTTGCAGGGATTCCTGCAAAAAAAATTAAAGAAGTAGGGCCTGAATTGCAAAAAGGTGAAATCGAACGTATCGCTTCCAATTATGTTCATTACGCCTCATGGTTTAAATGAAGTAAAAAAAAACTCCCCATTGGGGAGTTTTTGTTGTTTCTAAAGATGAGATTAAAAGCCGAGTTCTTTTTTTACATCTGCCATAATATCTTTTCCTTTTGCAATGATCACACTTCCACCTGCTGAGGAATCTAATATATAGTCGTATCCTAGATCAGATGCAACTTTATCAATTGCGGATTTGGCTTTGTCAATGAGAGGTTTCATCATATCGACAGATTTTTTTTGTAAATCCTGAGAAACAGTTTGTTGATATTCTTGAATATTTTTTTGCATACCTTCCAACTCCTTTTGACGTGATTGGTTAGTGATTTCTGTTTGGTTGGCCGCATCAGCAGCATAAGTCTGAGCCTTTGTTTGGAATTCTTTGTAAGTCGTTTCCATATCTGCAGTGTAAGTCTCTTCTAACTTTTTTAATTCTTTTTGAGCTGCAATTACTTCAGGCATCTCACTAATCAACTTTTGAACTTCAATATGAGCAACTTTAGCTTGTGCAATGACCATGCTCAAAGGAGCTAGCATAAACATTAGGGGTAAAAATAGATTTTTGAAATTTTTCATTATTTTAAACTTAATTATATTAATTATTCACTTTGCCTAATACTTTCTTGGCAGAGTTAATTTTTCTTTCTTTAATTCTTTCCTGTGCCTGAATCCTTCTCAGGACCAGTTCGCTAATATCGTAATTTTTTGCTGAATACAACATAATTATATCAGAAGATCGGTCAAAAACAAAGTCGTATTTTCTCTCCCTGGCAATATCCTGAACGATACTTAATACTTGGTCTTGCACTGGTTTTAAAAGTTGATTTTTTTGGATCATCATGTCCCCGTTAGGTCCAAATCTTTTCTCTTGAAGTGTAATGATCTCAGATGCAAAATCTTTGATTTCTAACTCCCTGTCGGATATAAGCTCAGGGGTTAATAAAATTTTTTCAACGGCAAATTGGTCCTCTAGGCGTTTAAGTTGGATTTTTTTTAATTCAACTTCCTTTTTCCATTGAGCAATTTTCTCATCTAGTAACTGATTGGCAGTCTTAAATTCCTTGTTTTTACTTAAGATTACATCCATATCTATGTATGCAATACGGGTCCCTCTTTGAGCATGAATTGAAAAGTGAACCAAGCATAGAACTATTGTAAGGAATAATTTTAATTTCATAATCTGTAGGCCCTTTTTTTAAATAAACGATTACATTGGGATATTATTTTAATACTATCAAAAGGTATGATTAAAATTGTTGGCCTATAATAAAATGGGTTTCCCAACCGTTTGCTTGATCACTACTGAAATTTGAACTGTCAAATCCGTAACCAAAATCTATTCCAAGCAATCCAAAGGCCGGCATAAAAATTCTAACCCCCATACCAGCAGAACGTTTAGAGTTAAAAGGATTAAAGTCTCTAAAACTATCATACCCATTTCCAGATTCTAAAAAGGACAATGCAAAAATGGATGCACTCGGTTTTAAGGTAATTGGATAACGAAGCTCTAAGGTAAATTTATTATACATTAAAGATCCATCTCTACTTGATAAAGACTGATTTTTATATCCTCTAAGTGCGATGGTCTCCCTGCCGTCCATTGCCCATTGCTGCATTCCATCACCGCCAAGATAAAACCTTTCGAATGGGATACTACCTCGTTCTTGGTTGTAAACTCCAATGAATCCAAAGTCGGTCTGAGCCTTAAAAACAAGTTTTCCTATAATACTTGTATACCATTCACCATTAAATTTAAGCTTATAGTATTCTAACCATCTGAATTTTTCTTGATCTATTTTAGCTACGTCCGGCTCTCCATTTGGCAATTGAAACTCTTTTCGGTTTTCTAGATTGCTAAAATCAATACCATTTATCAGAGAGTAAGGAGGGGTGATTTTTCCACTAATAGTAAATTTTGAACCTCCCGTAGGGAAAATTGGGTTGGTGAAAGTATTATTCCTAGATAATGATACAGTATAGTTTAGGTTGTTGGCACTTCCATCTCCAAAAGTGAACAAGCCTGTATAATAATTATTCAGATCGTAATACTGATAAGAGATCGCCTGCGAAAGAGTAAAAAAATCATCGGGTTTTTTCAATCTTTTGGCCAAGCCTAGAGTTAAACCACTGATTTGAAAATACTGACTTTCGTCGGCCCTACCTGTAAGATAATCATAGCGGTATTGTACCGTATGGGATAATGAGGTGGAGAATTGCACCGGTTCTCGGCCACCCATCCAAGGTTCAGCAAAACTAAAGCTGTAGGTGTTGAAAAATTGACTTGCCTGAAGTCTTAAACTCAAATTTTGACCATCTCCCATAGGCAATGGCTTATAACTATCGAAGTTAAAAATGTTCTTTAGCGAAAAGTTGTTAAAGGAAAGCCCAAGGGTTCCAATAAATCCTCCACCTCCATATCCGCCTTGGAGTTCTATTTGACTCGCTCCGGCCTCAACTAATCCGTATTCAATGTCTACCGTCCCTGCATTTGGATTTACATTTTTAAAATCGGGGCTAATATTTTCTGCATCAAAAAATCCAAGTTGCCCCAATTCTCTAACCGTTCTGACCACCATATCTTTACTATATAAATCTCCTGGTTTTGTTCTCAATTCCCGGTAAATCACGTGGTCATTGGTTTTGGTATTTCCTACCACAGAGATTTTATTAAAGCTCGCCAGCTTACCCTCAGAAATACGAATCTCAAAATTGATGGTATCATTTTCTGCACTAACCTCTACTGCATTGATGTTGGAGAACAAATAACCATTATTTTGATACAAGTTAGTAAGATCATTCGCATCGGGTTTATCATCTGCAATGCGTTTCTTCAACAACACTCCATCATATGCATCTCCTTTTTTGATTCCCAACACCCGACTGAGTTGAAAATCAGTATATACTGAATTTCCTAAATATGAAATCTCTCCAAAGAAATATTTATTTCCTTCCTCTATATCAAAATTGATTGAGATAGTGTTGTCCTGATTATTTACTAAAGTATCTCGAACAATTCTTGCATCTCTATATCCTTTTTCTTTGTAGAAGTCTAGTAGGTTTTGTTTTCCTTCTGCAAAATCCTCCTCGATAAATTTTGACTTTTTCCAAAATCTAAAAAATAACTTTTCCTTGGTTTTTTTAAGTTTTGACCTCAGTTTTTTATTTTTAAATACTTCATTACCCTCAAAGTTGATGGTTTTGATTTTTACACGCTCACCTAAATCAACATTGACTACCATATCAAAGTTATTTATGTTTAAAGAGTCTGGTATGATGTTTAAAGCTACTTTGGTGTTTAGAAAACCCTCTTTTTTGAACTTATTAACAATATAGTTTTTTGTATTAGTCAAAAAGCTTTCCGAAAGTTTTTTTCCTTCTTTGAGTTCAGTTTCTTTAAGTATGGGTTCAATTTTTGTCTTTTTTAATCCATTGATTTTTACTTTTTTCAAAGATGGCAATTCCTCAATCTCAATTTCCAATGCTACCCGATCGCCCTCAATATGGTTGATGTAAAAATTGATATCACTAAATAGCTGTAGGCTCCACAATTTATTTATGACCGAACTTATCTCATCTCCTGGGATATTAATTTTTTGTCCTTTTCTCAGTTGACTATAGGAAATAACCGTCTGATCACTAAATGTTTTGATCCCGCTAACCCTTATGGTATCAATGGTATAGAGTTTTCCCTTAACGTATTCGTCTAAACCTTGTGTATGAGCGCGAAAACCACCTAATAAGAAAAATGAGCAAAAGACTATAAAGAGTGGGTTTAATGACTTATCCAAGAAGTTGCTTACTTGTCTTTCCAAATCTGCGCTCTCTTTTTTGGTAACTTGTTAATGCTCTGTGTAAATGTCTTTTTGTAAAATCGGGCCATAATACCTTTGAAAAATACAATTCTGCGTAGGCAATCTGCCACAATAAAAAATTGCTAATTCTCTTTTCTCCACTTGTTCTAATAAGTAAGTCTACATCTGGTAAATTATGCGTATAAAGATGCTCATTTATAATGGATTGGTCAATTT
>CAJWAY010000039.1 GCA_913020685.1 uncultured Flavobacteriaceae bacterium | reverse complement strand
TTGTTTGGGGGGGGTAGTTGATCCTTCCGCACCTTGACCCGCTTCTGCTTGGGCTTTGTACATTTCTTCCGATGCATTTTTCCAGGCCTCATTTATTTTATCCAATGATGAATCAATAGCAGTTGGTTCTTTAGACTCATAGGCCTTTTTTAATTCTTCAAGTGCAGCCTCAATAGGTGCTTTTTTGTCATCAGAAAGCTTGTCTCCAAATTCTTTCAATTGCTTTTCAGTTTGAAAAATCATTTGATCCGCAGTGTTGAGCTTATCAACTTCCTCCTTAGCTTTTTTATCACTTTCAGCATTAGCTTCAGCCTCTTGTTTCATCTTTTCGATTTCTTCTTCAGTCAAACCCGAAGAAGCCTCAATACGAATATCTTGTGATTTTCCAGTTGCCTTGTCAGAGGCACTTACTTTTATGATTCCATTTGCATCAATATCGAAAGTTACCTCAATTTGAGGAGTCCCCCGGGGAGCGGGTGGAATCCCGTCTAGGTGAAACCTTCCAATGGTCTTATTGTCTGCTGCCATAGACCGTTCACCCTGTAAAACGTGAATTTCTACCGAGGGCTGGTTATCAGCTGCAGTTGAGAACACCTGTGATTTTTTGGTCGGAATAGTGGTATTGGAATCAATTAATTTGGTCATCACACTTCCCATGGTTTCAATACCCAATGACAATGGTGTTACATCAAGAAGTAAAACATCTTTTACATCACCAGTTAATACCCCGCCCTGTATGGCTGCACCAATGGCTACTACTTCGTCAGGGTTTACTCCTTTCGAAGGTTTTTTACCAAAAAATTTTTCAACTTCTTCTTGTATTACAGGAATCCTGGTAGAACCACCTACCAATATTACTTCGTCGATGTCTCCTGTAGAAAGTCCTGCATCTTCTAGTGCTTTTTTTACTGGGGCCATTGATCTTTTCACCAATTGATCAGAGAGTTGTTCGAATTTGGCACGTGTTAAATTAGTAACCAAATGTTTTGGTCCTGAAGCTGTCGCAGTAACATAAGGTAAATTGATTTCTGTTTGGGCTGAAGATGATAATTCAATTTTGGCTTTTTCAGCGGCCTCTTTTAACCTCTGCAGTGCCATTGGATCATCTCTCAGGTCAATTTGTTCGCCTTTCTTGAAATCATCAGCAAGAAAATCGATTAATACCTGATCAAAATCATCACCTCCCAAATGAGTGTCACCGTTGGTTGACAATACTTCAAAAACACCATCTCCTAATTCAAGAATAGAAATATCGAAAGTACCACCACCAAGGTCATAAACAGCAATCTTACTGTCACCAGTATTTTTCTTGTCCAAACCAAAGGCCAATGCAGCAGCAGTAGGCTCATTGATAATTCTCTGAACTTTAAGTCCAGAAATTTCGCCTGCTTCTTTGGTAGCTTGACGTTGTGCGTCATTAAAATACGCTGGGACAGTAATAACTGCCTCGTTCACGTCTTGTCCAAGGTAATCTTCTGCTGTTTTTTTCATTTTTTGTAAAATCATAGCAGACAGTTCTTGTGGGGTATATAAACGACCATCAACGTCTATTCTTGGTGTATTGTTGTCACCTTTAACTACTTTGTACGCGACTGTTTTAGCCTCTTTGGAGGATTCGGAGAATTTATTACCCATAAATCTTTTTACAGATGCAATAGTTTTAGTGGGATTGGTTACTGCTTGCCTCTTGGCTGGATCCCCAACTTTTATTTCTCCACCCTCAACAAATGCGATAACAGAGGGAGTGGTTCTCTTACCTTCGGCATTAGGAATGACGACAGGCTCCTTACCTTCCATTACCGAAACGCATGAATTGGTTGTTCCTAAGTCGATTCCGATTATTTTACTCATAATATTGTTAATTTTTAAGTATATATTCAAGCATTGTGCCACATCACTAACTCTGACACCTTGTCATACGTAAATAAAGCAAAAAATAATTTTTACAACATCAAACTAAAAACTACTTTTACAAGCGAAAATGTCAAAAGCAACAAAAAAATATTCTCGAATCACAACCCGAACACTCTCGGAAATGAAGGCTAAAGGTGAAAAAATTGCCATGCTTACTGCTTATGATTATACCATGGCGGGCATTTTAGACAAAGCTGGCATTGATGTTATATTGGTTGGGGATTCTGTATCAAATGTCATTGCAGGCCATGAGACAACCTTGCCCATAACCTTGGATCAGATGATTTACCATGCTTCCAGTGTATTAAGAGGGGTAAAAAGAGCACTGGTTATTGTTGATCTCCCTTTTGGTACTTATCAGGCAGATTCCAAGGAGGCTTTGCGCTCTGCCATAAGGATCATGAAAGAGGCGGGAGCTCATGCTGTTAAACTCGAGGGTGGTAGTCAAATACAAGATTCAATAGAGCGAATCATTCAGGCCGGTATTCCTGTAATGGGTCATCTTGGTTTAACTCCTCAGTCCATATACAAATTTGGTACTTACAATGTCAGGGCAAAGGATGACTCAGAAGCTGAACAATTGATCATTGATGCTCAAATGCTTGAAAAAGTTGGTTGTTTTGGTATTGTTTTGGAAAAAATTCCTGCAAAACTAGCTGAAAAAGTTGCCCATATGGTAAATATTCCCATAATTGGTATCGGAGCAGGTGCTCAGGTAGACGGGCAAGTTTTGGTATTAAATGATATACTTGGTATGAACAAAGAATTTAGTCCGCGTTTCTTACGCCGATACCTTAACCTCGATGATGAAATCACTAAGGCTATAAAAAGCTATACAAACGATGTCAAAAAACAAGATTTCCCAAATAACAAAGAACAATATTAGCCTCACTCCTTAGTCGTGCTAAAAATTCTATACGAAGACAATCATCTTATAGCGGTAAACAAAGCTGCCGGTGATTTGGTTCAAGGGGATCGCACTGGAGATCTACCTTTAGCAGAAAAAATAAAAGACTACATTAAAAAAAAATACAATAAACCTGGGGAGGTATTCTTGGGTGTGATTCATCGGTTGGATAGACCTACCAGTGGTGTAATTCTTTTTGCCAGATCATCCAAAGCACTCAGAAGAATGAACAAGCAGTTCAAGGAAAGGATATCTAATAAAATTTATTGGGCAATAGTAGGGCCGGAAATGAAAACTTCAGCTGCCACACTAATCCACTGGCTCAAAAGAAATACCAAAATGAATAAATCTTTTGCTCATAAAAAAGAAGTCAATGACTCCAAGAAAGCTATACTACATTTCAAAAAGTTGAGAAATTTAGATCACTACACTGTTTTGGAAATTAGGCTCGAAACAGGAAGGCATCACCAAATCAGAAGTCAACTGACCAAGATTGGTTTTCCGATTAGAGGGGATTTAAAGTATGGAGCTAAAAGAAGTAATCCTGATGGCAGTATTGATTTACATGCGCGTTCCTTATCAATCAATCACCCGATCACAAAGGAAAGAATTAAAATCATTGCCCCTCCACCGTCTAAACCACAATGGAACTTCGATTTTTCCGATTGATGACTTTCGCTTTTTCGCTAATGATTTCTCTTACAGGACGGTTTTCTATTTTACTCTCCAACCATGACAACACATCTAGGTACAAAAAAGCGCGTCGTTCATATGGGTCATCTTCGTATTGCTTCAATTCCTTGTGAAGTTTTACAAAAGCAGCTTTTAATTCATGGGGATAAATTTCACCCAAAGATCTTACAAAACGTATCATTGCTTTTTGTACTTCATGAAGATCATTCATTTTAATTAAAAACTTATAAGTTTCACGTAAATGTGTTTCCAAGTGGTAATCAAAACCTGCTTCGTAGTGAGCCACAACACTCAAAACTCTTGTAAAACAGAGCAAATCCTCTCGCATCTTTAGATGCTTGTTATTAATGATTTTATTTAAGTAAATTATACATTTTTCATAATCCTCTGATCCAAAGTACAAACAGGCAATTTTGTAATAAAACATCATCACATGATGAGGATCAATCTGGTTTTTAAAGTCTTCAATACCTTGAATTACTTCGGGAATAACAATTAGACCCTCCTTAAATTCCCCATGGAGGAAATACATATTAAATCGATTGTTGTAAGAGTATAAAAAACTTAAGGCAGCAAGATTATCATTTTTAGGAAACTCCTCAGAATTAATCCTCAAGACCATATTGTGGAGAGTTTCCTTAAACTTTTGAGGATATTTAATTAAAGCAAGTGATTCCATTAAAAAATTATTTCCTTTAAGGTAAAAAACAGGATGTATGGAGATCATCTCAATATTTTCGTTAAACATATCTACCCACTTGGTAGAATACTTATAGCAGGAGAGAAAGTCTTGAACCAAAAAACTATACCAAACATGTGCCTTGTAATACCATAATTTTTCTCTAAATCCAAGCTTATCCAACTCAAGTGTAGGCATTTTTTCATAGAAAAACTTAGTAATTTCTCTGAATTCGTCATCACTTTTGGCATATCCGGTTTTGATCAATTGCTCGTAAAGCAGTAGTGATAAATTCGACAACTGACTGGTTAGATCGTTATGAGTACGGAGGTTGTCAGCTTGAACGATTAACTCTTGTGCTCGATTGGTAAGACTACGGGTGATGTATTGAGATTCAATGAGTTTTTCAAACTCTACTATATCGAATGCAGCATATTTTTCTTCGTTTTTTAAAGCCAATGACTTCGCTTTATCCAATATTTTTAAACTCAATTTATACAAACCTTTTTGATATAATATCGCAGCAAAATCCATTTGCTCTCGAATTTGAATTCTAATGTTCTGATGAATAGGATTCAATCTAAGACTGATCAATATTTGTTTATAGAGATGTGCCTTAAGGTTTGATAGTTGTTGTTTTGTAACGATTCCCTTGACTAAGATTGCTTTTTCGCTATACTTGTCTAACTTATCTAAAAAATTGAAAAGACTCAAAAATTTAGCATTGTTGTTGGAACCCATTCTGCCAACATACAATTTGAATTGACGCTTTTCTGATTTTGTCAATGACTTAATCAACTTAAATAAATTGTCTTTTTGCTCATTAATCATTGTAACAAAAAATACTTTAAAAGGTTGTATTATAGATATTTAAATCTAAAACAAAGGTAGAGAATATTGTAATAAAATTAATCAATTTTATTAAGTATTTCGTAATTCGTACTACATTCGTTATATTATAAAATCTATCCTTTTAATGGTCAAGGGACATGTACAAATTTTTGACACTACTTTACGTGACGGAGAACAAGTTCCTGGCTGTAAATTAGATACTCAAAACAAGCTAATAATAGCTGAGCGTTTAGACGAGTTGGGTGTAGATGTTTTGGAAGCGGGATTCCCCATTTCCAGTCCTGGCGATTTTGATTCCGTTGTTAAAATTTCGCAACTGATAAAGAAATCAAGAGTTTGCGGATTAACCCGGGCTGTAAAAAAGGATATAGAAGTTGCTGCAGATGCACTCAAATACGCAAAAAAATCAAGAATACATACTGGAATTGGCACTTCTGATTCTCACATTAAATATAAGTTTAATTCTGACAGAGAGTCAATAATAGAACGTGCTGTTGCAGCGGTCAGCTATGCTAAGAGTTTTGTTGAAGATGTTGAATTCTATGCTGAAGATGCTGGAAGAACCGATAACGAATATTTAGCAAGAGTTTGTGAGGCAGTAATTAAAGCTGGTGCAACTGTTCTAAATATTCCTGATACTACAGGTTATTGTCTTCCGCATGAATACGGAGCAAAAATCAAGTACCTAAAGGAAAATGTAACTGGAATCGATAAAGCTATTCTATCTTGCCATTGTCATAATGATTTGGGGTTGGCAACCGCCAACTCCATGGCAGGGGTTTTAAATGGTGCACGACAAATTGAATGTACAATTAACGGTATTGGTGAGAGAGCAGGTAATACATCTCTGGAAGAGGTAGTTATGATTATGCGCCAACACCCCGATCTAAAACTTGATACCCATATTAACTCCAAACTGCTTTATTCCACCAGTCAATTGGTTTCCGAAAGTATGGGAATGCCTATTCAACCAAACAAAGCCGTAGTAGGAGCTAATGCTTTTGCCCACAGCTCAGGTATCCATCAGGATGGTGTCATCAAAAAACGTGAAACATATGAAATCATGGATCCTAAAGATGTTGGTGTAACTGAATCTGCCATTGTCTTGACTGCCAGAAGCGGTCGAGCCGCTCTGGCCTATCGTGCAAAAAAAATTGGATTTGAATTGGACAAACTCCAGTTAGATAAAGTTTATATAGAGTTTTTAAAAGTTGCAGATCAACAAAAGGAAGTCTTTGATGATGATATTCCTAAAATTATTGAGGCTTGCGGATTATAAAAAACCCCTATTTTTACAGGATGATGAAAAAAACACTTTTTGATAAGGTCTGGGACAAACATGTGATTCAGCAAATAGATAAAGGTCCTGATGTATTATTCATCGACCGGCATATGGTGCATGAGGTGACAAGTCCGGTTGCTTTTTTAGGTCTCAAAAACCGAAACATAAAAGTGATGTACCCAGAACGAACTTTTGCTACTGCAGACCACAATACACCGACTATTAATCAACACCTTCCAGTGCAGGATTCCCTTTCTGCCAAACAATTAGATGCCTTAGAAAAAAATGCCTCAGAACACGGAATTTCGTTCTGGGGATTGGGACACGAAAAAAACGGAATTGTTCATGTAGTGGGTCCTGAATACGGGATTACTGTCCCTGGAGCAACCATAGTTTGTGGAGACTCCCATACATCAACCCACGGTGCTTTTGGCGCCATTGCATTTGGAATTGGTACTTCTGAGGTAGAAATGGTTTTATCTACCCAATGTATTCTCCAGCCAAAACCTAAAAAAATGAGAATCACCATCAATGGAACTCTTGAAAAAGGCGTTACACCGAAGGATGTCGCGCTTTTTATCATATCAAAATTGACTACCTCGGGCGCAACAGGCCACTTTGTAGAATATGCAGGAGAGGTATTTAAAAGCATGACCATGGAAGGTCGAATGACTGTTTGCAACCTTAGTATAGAAATGGGTGCCAGAGGTGGAATGATTGCTCCAGACGAAAAAACCTTTCACTACATTAAAGGTAGAGAGTTTACTCCTAAAGGTGAAGCATGGGTCAAAGCTATGGACTACTGGCAAGAACTATACACGGATGAAGGAGCCGAATTTGACAAAGAATTTTTCTTTGATGGAAATGAAATAGAACCCATGATCACATTTGGAACCAATCCCGGAATGGGAATTGGCATCACCAAAAAAATCCCCACAGCCAATGCTATGGAGGGGGGTGCAGCTACCTACCAAAAATCGCTCAACTACATGGGCTATCACGAAGGAGAAAGTATGATCGGTAAAGAGATTGACTTTGTTTTTGTCGGCAGTTGTACCAATGGAAGGATTGAAGATTTTAGGGCTTTTACTGAAATTGTTAAAGGACGAAAAAAAGCCGATAATGTGACTGTATGGTTGGTTCCTGGATCCCATAAAGTAGAAAAAGCGATCAAAAAAGAAGGTCTTTTAGATATACTCGAGGCCTCGGGATTTGAACTTCGTGAACCTGGATGCTCAGCCTGTTTGGCAATGAATGATGATAAAATCCCCAAGGGTAAATATGCAGTGAGTACTTCCAATCGAAATTTTGAGGGAAGACAAGGTCCCGGTTCCAGAACCCTTTTAGCCAGCCCAATCATGGCAGCAGCTGCAGCAGTGACTGGAAAAGTAACTGACCCAAGAACCCTAATCAACTAATATGGCATACGATAAATTTGAGATACTCAACAGCACTGGTGTTCCCCTGCCCATCGAAAATGTGGATACAGACCAAATCATCCCCGCACGTTTCTTAAAAGCCACTGAACGGGAGGGTTTTGGTGACAATCTTTTTAGAGATTGGCGTTATAACAACGATGATACACCCAAAAAAGATTTTATTCTTAACAATCCTATCTATAGTGGTAAAATCCTTGTGGGAGGAAAAAATTTTGGCTCTGGTTCTTCCAGAGAACATGCGGCCTGGGCTATTTATGATTATGGATTCCGATGCGTGGTATCAAGTTTTTTTGCAGATATTTTTAGGAACAACTGTCTAAATATTGGTGTGCTGCCCGTTCAGGTCAGTCCCGAATTTTTGCAACAAGTATTTTTTGCCATAGAGTCCGATCCAAAAAGTACTTTTACTGTAAACCTAGCTCAGCAAAAAATCACCATCGACAGCACCGCTGCCACTGAAACTTTTAACATCAATCCATACAAAAAAGATAATATGATAAATGGTTTCGATGACATTGACTACCTTTTGAACATCAAAAAGAACATCAAACACTTTGCGCAAGACACGCCCATTTAGGGGATTATTTTGGATTTAAGGCGATGATAAAAAGAACCATTGAGATCATGGATACGACCCTGCGGGACGGGGAACAAACCTCCGGTGTCTCTTTCTCAGTAGCGGAAAAGCTAGCCTTGTCTAAACTCTTACTGGACGAACTCAAAGTAGATCGTATTGAAATTGCATCGGCCCGTGTATCTGAAGGTGAAATGAATTCCGTAAGGGAGGTTGTCCAGTGGGCTCAAAGCAGTTGTCACTATCTAAAGATAGAGATATTGACTTTTGTGGACGGAGGTACTTCCATCGACTGGATGATCCAATCCGGTGCTAAGGTTCAAAACCTTCTTACCAAAGGTTCACTCAATCACTTAAAACATCAGCTTAAAAAAAAACCTGACCAACACTTTAAGGCCATCGAAGAAAACGTCATAGCTGCCCAAAAAGAGGGGATCAGCACCAATGTCTATTTGGAAGATTGGAGTAATGGAATGCGTAATTCACCGGAGTATGTCAAAGACTATTTGTCATTTATTTCTAAACTACCCGTAAAAAGGGTTTTACTTCCCGACACCTTAGGCGTATTAACCTATTTAGAAACCTTTTCTTTAATTTCTGAAGTCGTAAATAATCATCCTCAAATTCATTTTGATTTTCACGGACACAACGACTATGACCTTAGTGTTGCTAATACGATGGAAGCTGTTAGAGCTGGTTGTCATGGACTCCATCTTACTGTCAACGGTATGGGTGAACGCGCCGGAAACACTCCTATGGCTAGTACAGTAGCTGCCCTCAAAGATTTTCTTCCTGATGTAGAAATTAATATAAACGAATCATCCCTTCATAAAGTGAGCAAGCTAGTCGCCACATTTACTGGTTTCAGAATTCCGGTCAACAAACCCGTGGTAGGACAAAATGTTTTTACCCAAACTGCTGGAATCCATGCTGATGGAGACAAAAAGAAAAATCTATATTTTAACGACCTTCTTCCTGAACGCTTCGGAAGAACAAGAGAATATGCCCTGGGCAAAACCTCCGGAAAAGCCAACATTCAAAAAAACTTACAGAAACTCGGGATCACCCTTAATGATAACGAAATAAAAAAAGTGACCCAACGCATCATTGAATTGGGCGACAAAAAAGAAATTGTCACAACCGAGGATCTACCTTACATCATCTCCGATGTGCTTAACAGCGTCATAGAGCAAAAGGTAAGGGTAAACTCTTATGTATTAACCCATGCTAAAGGACTTCAACCTAATACAGTCGTCTCTCTGGATATAGAGGGAGAAATATTTGAGGAAAGTGCTGCGGGTGACGGACAATTTGACGCCTTTATGAATGCACTGAAAAAACTATACCAAAAGAAAAAAATGGCCCTTCCTGAATTGACAGACTATGCCGTGCGTATACCCCCTGGGAGTAATTCCGATGCTTTGTGTGAAACCCTAATAACATGGAAGAATGGTGATAAAGAATTTATTACCCGTGGATTGGATTCCGATCAAACCGTATCAGCCATCAAAGCAACAGAAAAAATGTTAAATATCATCTCTACCTAATGCAATTAAAAATCGCCTTATTGGCCGGAGACGGAATCGGTCCCGAAGTCATAGACCAAGCGGTAAAAGTTTGTGATGCCATCGCAAAAAAGTTCAAACACGACATCCAATGGATGCCGGCCCTCACTGGTGCCGCTGCAATCGATGCTTTTGGAGAACCCTATCCTGAGAAGACTCATGAAATTTGTGTCAGTTCCGATGCCGTATTGTTTGGTGCCATTGGTCACCCTCGATTTGACAATGATCCCTCGGCCAAGGTCAGACCTGAACAGGGACTTCTCAAGATGAGGCAAAAACTCGGTCTGTTCGCCAATGTGCGACCTACTTTTACCTTTCCTTCTCTGATCGATAAATCTCCTTTGAAAAGAGAACGCATCGAAGGCACCGACCTTGTTTTTTTAAGAGAGCTTACCGGTGGTATCTATTTTGGTGAGAGAGGACGTGAAGACCAGGGCAACACTGCCTTTGACACCTGTACCTATACCCGGGACGAAATCCAAAGATTGGCCAAAAAAGGTTTTGAACTGGCCATGACCCGCAGCAAAAAATTGT
>CAJWAY010000038.1 GCA_913020685.1 uncultured Flavobacteriaceae bacterium | reverse complement strand
CAATGGCAGACACCAACTTATCATCTCATTTGTTCTATAACCCTATCAAAAACCTACCAGATGGATTTACAAAGGATGAAAAAGCAGAATTGATAGCTTCCTATAAGCAAATAATCACTGATAAAATTATTCCTGCATATCAAAAACTTCGTGATTTTATGGCTGGACCCTATTATGAAGCTGGGAGAGAGAGTAGTGGTTATGGAGCACTTCCAGATGGTGAGGAATATTACAAGTATGCTATACAGGTTTACACCACAACAGATATGTCTGCTGATGAAATCCATGACCTGGGCCTGAAAGAAGTGGCGCGTATTCGAAATGAAATGAAAAACGTCATGAAAGAGGTTGGATTTAAAGGCTCTTTATTGGAATTTTTTGAACACGTGCGAACTGATAAAAAATTAATGCCTTTCGATGCTGCTGATCAGGTTATCGATAACTTTAAATTGATGTATGAAAAGATTAAACCCTTTGTGGATCAACAATTTGATCTTCAGCCAAAAACTCCTTTTGAAATCAGAAGAGTAGAAGCTTTTAGAGAAAAATCGGCAGCAGCTCACTATAATAGAGGGTCTTTAGATGGATCAAGACCTGGAATTTTTTATGTTCCGATTCCTAATGTTCGAAAATATAATATTTTTGACAATGAAGCCCTATTTTTACACGAGGCCATACCTGGGCATCATTTTCAAATTTCCATTCAACAGGAGAATCAAAAGTTACCTAATTTCCGTAAAAACTCTTTTTATAGTGCTTTTTCAGAGGGTTGGGCACTTTATACGGAGTCTTTGGGTAGAGAATTGGGATTGTATGATGACCCATATCAATATTTTGGTATGCTCAATATGGAAATGCATCGAGCAATACGATTGGTCGTGGATACAGGTCTTCATTCCAAAGGATGGACAAGAGAAGATGCAATTGCTTACTCTTTGGAGAATGAAGGGGACTCTGAGGAAAAGCTTACTTCTGAAATCGAACGTTATATGGCCAATCCAGGTCAAGCACTTTCATATAAAATTGGACAACTTAAGATTCGAGAGCTACGTGACTTAGCTGAAGAACAAATGGGGGATCGTTTTGATATCAAAACCTTTCACAGAAAGGTATTAGAGGATGGTGCTTTACCTCTTAGTATATTAGAGAAAAAAATTCATTTTTGGATTGAACAACAAAATCGATAGTATGGAAATCATAAATCCAGACCTTTTTTTATTTTTTTCTAAACTCAAGCGAAATAATAATAGAGAGTGGTTTCAATCAAATAAAGCCGAATTCAAAAAATTAGAGAGTGAGGTAAGGTCATTTGTGAAAAAAATTGAAAAAAATCTTCAAAATCACGACAAAATCGAAAAATCAAAAATTTTCCGTATTTACAGAGATGTTCGTTTTTCGAATAATAAAACACCTTATAAAAACCATTTTGGAATTTCTTTTCACAGAGAGAAACCCTATCTCAGGGGCGGATATTACCTTCATTTGGAGCCCGAAAATAGTTTTTTAGGCGTTGGATTTTGGGCACCTAACACAAAGGATTTGTTTCGCATTAGAAAGGAACTGGAATTTGATGCAGCTGAATTAGAAACCATTATAGCTGACCCGACATTTAAAAAATATTGGGCAGAATTATCTGGGGATGAGGTCAAAACTGCTCCAAAAGGGTTTTCTAAAGAACACCCTAATATTAATTTGATAAGAAAGAAGCAGTATGTTTTCATAAAAAACTTTTCTAATAAAGAAGTTCTAGCTTCTGACTTTCTAACTGTAGTAGACAAGTATTTTATAAACATTCGTCCATTTTTTGACTATATGAGTGTTGTTTTGACCACTGATCTTAATGGAGAAAGCTTGTTGGATTAAATAAGCTGTTGTTTTATAATTAATATTATGTCAAATAGAGTTAAAGGAGAACTGTCCATTATCCCCCTATATTTGCAGCGGGCAAAAAAAGTATTATAATATTAACGATAATATTACCCATGACTAAAAAATTGAACAGTCTATCAGATTTGGCCAAAATAGAATTCGAGGGATTAGCTCCAGATCAAGAGGAAATAATTGATCGCGATTTAGATTTCATACCTCAACAATTAGAGGCCCATTATAGTAAGAAAGGCAGAGCTGGAAAAGTTGTAACTATTATCAAAGGTTTTGAGGGTGACAAGGAAGCACTGAAATCCTTAGCCAAAACACTTAAACAGTCGATAAGTACCGGTGGAACTTTTAAAGATGGAGAGATTCTCATTCAAGGTAATTACAGAGATCAAATTATTGATAAATTAGAAAAGATGGGACACAAGGTCAAACGTATTGGAGGATGATCTATAATGACCAGTCAATGGGTTTTTTTCCATTTTTAATTAAATAGGCATTGGTTTTAGAAAAATGCTTATTACCAAACCAGTGCCCTTTATTGGCACTTAAAGGTGAAGGATGCCCGGAGGTTAAGATATAATGTTTTGTTTCATCGATGAGTTCCAATTTTTGCTTAGCATATCCCCCCCACAATAAAAAAACAATGTTTTGATGACTGTCAGAGAGTAATTTAATCACCTGATCGGTGAATTTTTCCCATCCTTTTCCCTGATGGCTTCCTGCCCTGTGGGCTTGTACCGTGAGAGTGGCGTTAAGCAATAACACCCCCTGCTTGGCCCACGGACTCAAGTCACCACTTTTGGGATAAGGAATTTGAACATTTCCAACTAATTCCTTAAAAATATTGATTAGTGAAGGTGGATGAGGAACACCAGAAGGTACTGAAAAGCAAAGTCCTTGAGCTTGTCCTGGACCGTGGTATGGGTCCTGGCCCAAAATCACCACTTTCGTTATTTTCGGAGGACAAAGATTAAAAGCATTAAATATCAATTTTCCAGGAGGAAAACATTTTGAGCTGTTATAAGCTGACTTTACAAAATCAATCAGTGCTTTAAAATATGGAGTTTCGAATGTGTCCCGCAATATTTTTTCCCAATCTGGATGTATGCTTACTGCCATGATTTCTTAATTTTGTATGGCTAATTTAGAAAAATAGATGGGCTATCTCCCAAAAAAAACACTTGAGGATCTCGAATTTTTTGAGGTCACGGAACAAATCGCTGATTTTGCAATTACTTCTATGGGTAAAGTGTCCTGCACTGCTTTAGAGCCTTTAATGGAACAAGACGCTATGCTCAAAGAACTCCATATCGTTTCTGAATACTTGGCTTCTTTTGACAATGACAACAGGATACCAAATCATGGATTTGAAGACCTCTCACCAGCTTTACAATTGCTGAAAATAGAAAACAGTGTATTAGAAATCATAGCTTTTAGAAATATTGCTGCTGCCTCTCAAACGGTCAATACCCTATTATTATTCTTTAATAAATTTAAGAGCTACTACCCTTCCCTACATATGTTGAAGGGTGAGATGGTTGTCAATAAAGAAATCAAAAAAGAAATCGATAACGTCATTGATCGATTTGGAGAAATCCGTGACAATGCCTCTGAAAACCTTCATATCCTAAGAAAACAAATTCAAGCTATTAAGGGTAAAATAGCCCAAAGCTTTAACAAAGCATTATCTAATTGCCAAAATCTGGACTATTTGGACGATATCCGTGAATCGGTTATTGAAAATAAAAGGGTATTGGCAGTTAAAGCCATGTACCGTAGGAAAGTCAAAGGTGGAATTATGGGCAGCTCCAAAACAGGAAGTATCGTTTTTATTGAACCTGAAGCCACATTAAATTTTTCGAGAGAACTTCAAAATCTTGTTTTTGAGGAATCTGAGGAAATAAAAAAAATATTAAGCCAACTTTCAGATTACTTGCGTCCTCAATTTGATTTGATCAACCATTATCAAAGTTATTTAATCCATATCGACACCGTCTTTGCCCGTGCTCGTTATGCTCAAACCATCAATGGTTTACTGCCTATTTTCTCGGATAAACAAGAATTGGAACTTATAAATGCTTACCACCCACTACTTTACCGTTCTAATCAGTTTGAAAACAAAAAAACCCATCCTCAAGACATTCATTTGCACCCCGAGAGCAGGATTGTTGTGATATCGGGGCCCAATGCCGGAGGAAAAAGTATTACCCTCAAAACAGTAGGTCTACTCCAATTGATGTTACAAAGTGGCATACTTATTCCCGTTCATGAGAAAAGTAGGGTATGTTGGTTTGGTAGCATCATCACCGATATTGGAGACAATCAATCGATTGAAAATCATCTGAGTACCTATTCTTATCGCCTAAAAAACATGAAAGGTTTTTTGAAAAAATGCGATGACAACACCCTCTTTTTGATCGATGAATTTGGAACGGGTTCTGATCCCGAGTTGGGAGGAGCCTTGGCCGAAGTCATCTTGGAGGATTTTTACGAGCGTAAATCCTTTGGATTGATTACTACACACTACGCCAACCTCAAACTTTTGGCTGATGAACAACCGGCTATGTTAAATGCTAATATGCAATTTGATGATAAAACACTCGAACCTGTTTTTAAGTTGATCCTGGGAGAAGCCGGCAGTTCTTTTACCTTTGAAGTGGCTCAAAAGAATGGTATTCCCTTTAGTTTGATTAACCGAGCCAAAAAGAAAATTGAACGAGGAAAAGTTCGCTTCGATGCAACTATTGCCAAAATGCAAAAAGAGCGCCACCAGATGGCTAAAACCGGAAAGTCTTTGAAGGAAAAAGAGAATAAGTTTGAAAATGAGTCGCAGCGATTGAAAATACTCAATGAAAAATTAAAATCTAAATTGGTCAATTATCAGGAATTGTTTGATCACAACCAACGGATGATCGTTTTGGGAAACAAACTCAATGACCTTGCAGAACGATTCTTCCAAAACAATAAAAAAAGACCTTTGATCGCAGACTTGTTGCGTTTGGTAGAGTCAGAAAATGCGAAAAGAAAACGAAAAACCCCAGCGCAAGCCAAAAAAAACCGTGAGGTAAAAAAAGAAGTTGCCAAAGAAGTAAATCAGAAACTGGTAAGCATTCGTAAGGAAAAAAAGAAAAATAAAGCAACTGCCACAACTCCAAAACCCAAAACTTTAGTTGATCTCAAAGTGGGAGATAAAGTCAGAATAGTAGATGGTAAATCTGTGGGTAGTATTGACGCCATAGAGAAGCAAAAAGCCATTGTCAACTATGGCTTGTTTACCACTCAGGTGAGTTTAGATCAATTGGAAATAGCTAATTGATTTCCTCCCTGTTGATTTATTCCGACCATTGTACTTTTTTTCACTTTTTTTCTAATGCCTCTCAAACTAGATAAAAAGGAGATTATTTGACTATAGTTATGCTTTAGGGTAATTATCATCTCATTATTTTCCTTTGGAATGATTACTAAGTTTACCTGTAGACTTGGCCACCAACAAGGATACAGAGGCATCACCGGTAATATTTATAACAGTTCGACACATGTCTAGAGGACGGTCGATAGCAAAAATTAGCGCCAAGCCTGCTTCCGGAATACCTGCTTGAGCTAAAACAATGACTAGCATCACCATTCCAGCTCCAGGTACGGCAGCAGCTCCAATAGAAGCCAAAGTAGCCGTCATGACAATTGTCAATTGGGTACCCGCACCTAAATCCATCCCGAAAGCCTGAGCAATAAAAACAGCTGCTACAGCTTGATAAAGACTAGTGCCATCCATATTAATTGTAGCACCAATAGGCAATACAAAACTGGCTACTTCTTCATCGACTCCCAAATGTTCTTCTACCCGCTCCATGGTCACGGGAAGAGTTGCCGCACTGGAACTAGTAGAAAAGGCAAGTAATTGAGCTGGTGCAATACCCTCAATGAATTTTTTAGGCTTAAGTTTTACAAATAGCTTAACTAATAAAAGATAAAATATACCCATAACAACTAAGCCAATGACTAAAGTCATGGCATACATACCCAAGGCACGAAACAAGTCCAAACTTGGGGATTCGACTATAAGTGCTGCCAATAGGGCAAATACTCCATAAGGTGCAACCAACATGATCAAATCGATTAGCCTAAGAATGACCTCATTAAATCCATCAAAAAAATCCTTTACAGGTTTTGATTTTTCCGCAGGAATAAGTATCAATCCCACCCCAAAAAACAGAGCAAAAAAGATAACTTGAAGCATATTCCCATTTTCAGTAGTAGCTTTAAAAATATTGTCAGGAACCAAATCTACTAATGCTTGCAATGGGCCTGCATCTTTTTGTTGTTTAGCAATGGCTTGTTTTTCTTCAGCATCGGATTGGTATGCTGTAATTAGGTCTTGTCGGGTTTCTTCGCTTATGCTTGTCCCTGGTTTTATGGCATTGACCATGGCCAATCCAATCATCACAGCTACGGTGGTTGTTATAATGTAAATGCCAATGGTACGACCTCCCATTTTTGATAATTTTGAAATATCTTTTAGATCAGAAACTCCCTTAATCAAAGAGCCCAGTATCAGGGGCATGGCGATTAGCTTGAGGGCATTTATAAAAATAGTCCCAAAAGGCTTTACCCAATGGGAAATGATCTTGGGACCGGCTTCAAATGTAGTAAAGATTATACCCACTAAAACACCAAGAATCATACCTAGCAGAATACTCCAATGTAATGCTATTTTTTTCATTCGTTTAACTTAGGTTAGCTTTGTGATAATCAATTATTTAGCAGGGTATTGATTTCTAACTTAAAACATACGCCTGCCCATCAATGGAAAGGTAATGGTTTTGTGTATTACCTTTTGACAACTCTGTCCAATAGAGTTAAATCTGCCAAAACCAAAGCGGCCATTGCTTCTACAATTGGGACAGCCCTCGGCACAACACAAGGGTCGTGTCTTCCTTTACCCTGCATTTCTACATTTTCACCCTTATTGTTGATGGTTTGCTGAGACTGCATGATGGTGGCTACAGGTTTAAAAGCAACATTAAAATAGATGTCCATCCCGTTGGAAATTCCTCCTTGTATCCCACCAGATTGGTTCGTTTGAGTAGTACCATCATTATTGTATAAATCATTATGATTACTTCCCCTATCTTTTGCACCTTCAAAGCCACTGCCATACTCGAAACCTTTTACTGCATTAATCGAAAGCATGGCCTTTCCTAATTCTGCATGCAGTTTGTTAAAAACAGGCTCTCCTAATCCAGCAGGAACGTTTTGAATTACACAACTTATGACCCCTCCTACAGTATCCCCTTCTTTTCGAATTTGTTTTATGTATTTCTCCATTTCCAATGCCTTTTCGGGGTCGGGACAACGGACAGGATTTTGTTCTATAGTATCAAGATCTACTTCCTGATAGGTTTTATTCATTTGGATTTCTCCCACAGCAGAAACATAGGCTGTGAATTTGACATCACTTAGGAACTGTTTGGCAATGGCTCCTGCCACCACCCTACTGGCAGTTTCTCGGGCCGAACTTCTTCCCCCTCCACGATAATCCCTAAATCCGTATTTGTCATCGTAAACTTTGTCTGCGTGTGAAGGTCGATATTGGTCCTTGATATGGTCATAATCCTTTGATTTCTGATTGGTATTGAAGATAGCAAATCCTATGGGAACTCCAGTGGTTTTACCATCAAAGACACCGGAAAAAAATTCAACTTCATCGGGCTCTTTCCTTTGAGTTACTATGGCTGATTGACCAGGTTTTCTTCGGTTGAGATCCTTTTGAATGGCTTCCATATCAAGCTCAATACCTGAAGGACATCCATCTATCACACCCCCAATAGCGGGTCCGTGAGACTCTCCAAAAGAGGTTAACTGAAATAATTTGCCAAATGAATTTCCTGACATACGATTTTAAAATACAAATATAATGTGAAAGTTTTGATTAGGCTTGGGGCATGTGTAACTATCCAATTATAGAGATAAAAATAATTGATAATGATCATCGGTGGGTTTGGATTGTTTTGAATCGAATACGATTAAACCCAGTTTGAAAAAATTTATAGAAAATACAACGCCTTTTTGAGTACATATCTCCCTCCATGCTCTCCTCATTCCACTACTCCAGTGAATATCATCAAAAATAACTATGGCCCTGTAGGATAAATTATTTTTAAGTAATTCAAAATATTTAAGAGTAGCCTCATATCGGTGATTACCGTCAATAAAGATCAAATCAAAGTAAATATTGCTTATTACTATATTTTGTAATGATTTATCATACAATCCATGAACAACTTCAAAATGATTCTCACCCGAAATTAAATCAAATCTGGTTGAAGCAATTTCGCAAAGGCGTTTTACACCTTCCATGCTAATAAATTTTGTATTTTTTTTACCCTCTAATGCTTTGATAAAATACTGACCTGAAACACCTAAATTGGTTCCGATTTCCAAGATGTTTTTAATCCTACTTGCTTGGGAAAGTCGATAAAAAAACTGACTCCAAATTTCAGGTGAAGCAGCACGGCCAACCACTTCTGCAACAGTCATTATAGATTTATGACCAATTTCTTCAAAACTGATCTTTCGTTTATCAGTAATCAAATCCAATCTGAACTGATTCAGTTTTTTAAAAAGTTGATTTTCATCGGGAGTGTTTTCACCATTTAGTGTCTTTAAAAAAGCTTGAGCGATGTATTTACCTTCTACTCCATGTTGATTTAACCTTTGTAAGTTCTTGTAATTAAATACTTTACAGCTGAAAAAATGTTTAGTTTTTAATAATTTATTGTAAAGCATTTTAGGTGCATTTTTTGAAAATGATAGGGTTGAGATATGTGTCGATAACTTCACCTATTTTGGCCCCAGGACACCAAGTATTCCAATCATTGACCTGTCCATCGTTAGAAGGGGAAACCAGTCGCATATTTTTGTCCATGTAGATGATGGTCATTACTTTCCTTGTGTGGTTAGTTTTATTTGGGCCTGCACGATGAAAAATCCAACCAGAATGAAAGCTAACTTCACCCAAATCAAAAGGTTCTGATACTTTTTCAAAATCAGTTACTCTCAATCGATTTTCGATTTGTTTTTCACTTTCGTCACTAATGGCCAAGGCTCTGCCTTCACTAATGACCTGACTTCCGGCACTGAATTCTAAAGGTCCCATTTCGGGGTCAATTTTATGTAAAGGTATCCAAGCCGTTATGGTCTTATCACTACTTAATGGCCAATAGTATTGATCTGCATGCCAAGGAGTAAAGCCTCCATCCCCCTCTTTGTAGAGAGCTTGGTCGTGATACATTCTTACTCCCTCAACCTCCATCAATTCGGTGGCAATCTTTGCCAATCTTTTAGAGAATACAAATCTTTTAATTTCTTCGTCTTCTGTCCACAGATTTAAAATTTGTAAAAAAGCCTTACCATATGTATCTCGTTTCTTCAAAGGAATTGAATCTTTTGATTTTTGATCTACTCTATGGGAAATTGATTGTTCGAAAAATCTCAATGTTTCGGCATCAAAGATGTTTTTTAGTTTGATGAACCCGTTGTTTCGATAAAAACTGATTTGATCGGAATTTAAAGGATAATTTTTGTCTAGAAGATGTAAATGCCTCATTAAATTTTAATTTTGTGATTAACTAAGGAGGTGATTGAGTAATAGATTAGACAATTTTTATTTAAGAGGACGCAGATAATTTAAAATTGGATTTATTTCAAAATAAAGATAATATCAAAAATTACAAAAAAATAATTTTTATATGTCTGCAGATTTAGAAAATTGATCAAAACCAATAAACTTAATATGTATACATATGAAAGATAATAGCAAATTAATTCATGAATTTAGGAAAGTAGTAGGGAGAAAATATGTCTTTACGGACAGTTTAAATAAAGAACCTTTCTCTAAAGGCTGGAGGTATGGAGAAGGAAATGCATTAGCTGTTATTAAACCTGGAATATTAATTGAGTTATGGGATGTCCTTAAAATTTGTGTAAAGGAAGAAATGATTATTATCATGCAAGCGGCAAATACAGGACTAACGGGGGGGTCAACACCATATGGTAGTGGATATGATAGACCAATTATTATTATTAATACAATGAGAATTGACCATATCCACTTAATAAACGATGGAAATCAGATTATAGGATTAGCTGGAAGTACATTATATGACCTAGAAAAAATGCTAAAACCTGCAGGAAAAGAACCTCATTCTGTCATAGGATCAACTTCTATAGGTGCTTCAATAGTTGGCGGAGTTTGTAATAACTCCGGTGGATCTTTAGTCAAAAGAGGTCCAGCATATACTGAACTTGCTCTTTATGCAAAAGTTAATAAAGATGGGAAACTTGAATTAGTAAATGAACTGGATATTAATCTTGGAAATAGTCCAGAGGAAATTTTAATAAACCTTCAAAATAAAAATTATAGAAATTCTGATATAATTAAAAGTAAGAAGTTAGCATCCGACAATAAATATATTGAAATTATAAGGGATGTTGAATCAAAAATACCATCTAGATTTAATGCTGATAAAAGACTCTTATACAATGCATCTGGAAGTGCTGGAAAAGTTGCAGTTTTTGCTGTTCGTATAGATACATATGACATTCCAAAGAAAAATCAGGTTTTTTATGTTGGAACAAACGACCCTAAAATATTCTCTAAAATTAGAAGAGATATTTTATCAAATTTTAATACACTTCCTACCTCTGGAGATTATTTACATAAAGATTGTTATGATGCTGCCAAAAAATATAGTAAAGACACATTTATTGTTATAGAAAAACTTG
>CAJWAY010000037.1 GCA_913020685.1 uncultured Flavobacteriaceae bacterium | reverse complement strand
GCAGTACTTTGGTGAGGGAGAAACCCCCGAAAGTTCAGGATTAAAAGGAGATCAGCTGGTTGGTAAATACTATGTATTGTTTGAAACAAAATACCGTGAGCAAATATCGGACTTGGTTGCTGGGGGAAAATCTCAGGAAGAAGCAGAGAAATCTGCTCCATTTCTGTTAGAGGCCCAACAGATGCTTCGGAAATGGGAAAATAACGATCAAGATGTTCGAAATTTATGGACAATGATGAATGAATGGGTCTATGACGGTTTTGAATCCACATATAAGAGTTTAGGAGTAGATTTTGACTCCTATTATTACGAAAGTCAAACATATTTATTGGGCAAATCAATTATAGAAGATGGGTTGAAGAAAGGTGTTTTTTATACTAAAGAGGACGGTTCTGTATGGGTTGACCTTACTGACGATGGTCTAGACGAAAAATTATTGTTACGATCTGATGGCACAGCAGTCTATATGACGCAGGATATCGGTACAGCCAATCAAAGAATAGTCGATTACCCGTTAGTTAAGGGTATGGTCTACACGGTGGGCAACGAGCAGGATTATCATTTTAAGGTATTGTTCTTGGTTCTAAAAAAACTAGGTTATTCCTGGGCCGATTCTCTATTCCATTTAAGTTATGGAATGGTTGATTTGCCCTCCGGTAAAATGAAAAGTCGAGAAGGGACAGTTGTTGATGCCGACGATTTGATCGAGCAAATGAAAAATACAGCTCGAAGAATCGCAGCTGAAAATGGAAAAATTGAAGGACTTGATGAGCACGAGAGAATTATTCTTTTTCAAAAGATTGGTCTGGGAGCTTTAAAGTATTTTATCCTTAAGGTTGACCCCAAAAAGAGGATCTTATTTGACCCTTTAGCCTCTGTTGATTTTAATGGAAATACCGGTCCATTTATTCAATACACATACGCGCGAATTCAATCACTTGTTCAAAAAGTAGAAGGGGAGTTAGTATTCCACTTGGATTTGAGTTTGGTTGACAAGGAAAAAGAGATCCTTAAACATTTGAGTACTTATCCAGCTTTGGTTAAAAGCGCGGGTGAGCAATACAGCCCTGCTCTTATAGCTAATTATCTATACGAACTGGTCAAAATGTTCAATTCTTTTTATCAGAATGTCAGCGTGATTGGAACCAATGACCATAAATTAAAGTCATTGCGTTTATTGCTCTGCAAAGCAGTTGCGAACAATATTGAATCTGCCAGTGGTCTATTGGGAATAGAATTACCCGATAGTATGTAAAAAAAAATCGCTCCTTGGAGCGATTTTTTATTTAGAGCAGTTAGATTTTACTACCCTATGAGATTAGATTACTTTGAACTAACAGCTAAGTTATATACAACTAAACCAAATCCAATTTTATTGATAGCGTCACCAACGTTGTAAATAACGTCCATGGGGAGTCCACCAAATATTCCACTGTACCATCCCTCAGTACCTGCCATGTATCCGATTGGATAGATTGCCCATCCAATAAATACAAATTTTAAAAGAGTTTTGTGAGCAGAAAGAACAGCACCACCAGCAGCTTCAGCTAGCTTGGCAGCTCCACCTCTCCAAATTTCAAAAACTATTGCAAAATAAGCCAAACCAGAAACAAGACCCCAAAGTGCAGGACCATTTCCAGTTGTGTGTACTGCTTCTCCAAAGTAACCAGTTACAAGCATAATTACAGAGAGAAAGATCAATTTCCACATTAATGATTTTGTGGCTCCAGCAGCTTTAAGAATAAGGTAAAATTCCACACACATTAGTGGTACTGTCAACACCCAATCTACGTAACGGAAGAATGTTGGCGAGGTTGCATTGGTTGCCCAATAGTCTCTCATGTACCAGTAGTGAACTGCAGCTATGAAGGTAATTAAACCTGAAACCAGAATGGAGGTTCTCCATTTGCTGTCAAAAGAGTTCATAGATAGGAAGAAAAACGCTGATGCTGCCATCATTGCCATACATCCCACAAAAAAAGTGAACCCTACATAATCGTCTGTAGCCATTGCAGGGGCCACAGCAGATAAATTAAAAAGATTTTCCATAATTAAATTAATTATTTATTTTGTTTAGGTAAATATAGAAAAAATTAAACTTACTTGCTATTTAAGTGATATTTTTACGAAAAAATTTATCAAAATGATATTTAAAGTAACTAAAAATTACCAAATTGCCATTTCGATTACTTTTGTATTCATTATCTTAATACCCTTATTATCAGTAAGTTTTGTTGATTTTATCTCAGGTTTTGGGGTTCTGACCTTAGGGATTTTGCATGGAGCAAATGACATTAAAATAATTACAAAAAGTTATAGAGGAAAATTAAAAAACCTTTTTTTTAAGTCTATTGTGATTTATGTATTGGTAGTTTTATTGAGTGCGGTCTTCTTTTTTACCCTTCCTAGACTAGCATTGGTCATTTTTGTGCTTTTTAGTAGTTATCACTTTGGTGAAGAGCATTGGGAAGATAGTTTGTCTATTTCGTTAGCCAGTGTTATTTTTTATACATTATATGGAGCATTTATATTCTTTTTGATGTTTACCCTTCAATACGAGTCAGTCGTCGAAGTAATCCAAATGATATCTGGGCAATCATTGCCTTTTTCTTTCTTTCTTTACACATCGATAATTTTAGGAGTTGTTTTATTGATATTAATGTCATTAAAATTATCTTCTAGAAACCACCTTTTAAGAGAGTGTCTATTGCTTTTACTTTTGTCCGGTATTTTTTATGTTGGTTCATTATGGTTTGCTTTTGCATTCTACTTTGTGGTGTGGCATAGCTTTCCCTCCTTGTTAAATCAACTAGAATTCTTATACGGAAAAATGAACTTTAAATCTTTTTTAATTTATTTTAGACATTCTATGATTTATTGGTTGGCCTCTCTTATCTCTTTATATTTGGTTTACCATTACGTAGATTTCGAATCAAATTATTTTATGCCTTTATTTTTTTCATTTTTGGCTGCAATAACTTTTCCGCATACCATTGTGATTTTTATTATGAAAAACAAAAATGGATGAATGTTATGAGTTTTAAATATGATTGAAAACAGTAAATTTGTTTCCATAAAATCAGACCTATGTTTGATAACCTGAGTAATAAACTGGATACTGCTTTTAAGCTTCTAAAAGGGCACGGGAAGATAACTGAAATCAATGTTGCCGAAACCCTTAAGGAGGTCAGAAGAGCTTTATTAGATGCGGATGTAAACTATAAAATCGCCAAAGAGTTTACTAATCGAGTAAAGGAAAAGGCTATAGGTCAAAAAGTGTTGACTAGTCTTCAGCCTGGTCAGCTAATGGTGAAGATCGTCAAGGATCAATTGACCGAACTAATGGGAAGTAGCGCAGCCGAAATGGAGCTAACTTCAAATCCCTCAATCATCTTAATGTCCGGTTTGCAAGGATCTGGTAAAACTACTTTCAGTGGAAAACTAGCATTTTATCTTAAAAATAAGAAAAAGAAAAAACCCTTACTGGTTGCTTGTGATGTTTATAGACCGGCTGCCATAGATCAGTTGGCTATTTTGGGAGAACAGATAAATGTTCCTGTTTTTTTTGACCATGAAAATAAAAATCCTATAAAGATTGCTCAAGCGGCCGTAAAAAATGCTAAACAATCCAATAATGACGTGGTTATCATTGATACTGCTGGACGATTGGCAGTCGATGAGGTCTTGATGAAGGAAATTTCAGACATTCATCAAATGGTAAAACCTCAGCAAACACTTTTTGTAGTGGATGCTATGACCGGTCAGGATGCGGTCAATACTGCCAAAGCTTTTCATGACACTCTTAATTTTGATGGAGTTATACTGACAAAACTTGATGGAGATACTCGAGGTGGAGCAGCTTTATCCATCAAATCTGTAGTCAATAAACCCATCAAGTTTATTGGTACGGGGGAGAAAATGGAAGCATTGGATGTGTTTTATCCAGAGCGAATGGCAGATCGAATCTTGGGCATGGGAGATGTTGTTTCCTTGGTTGAGCGTGCTCAAGAACAGTTTGATCAGGAGCAAGCCAGAAAAATCAGTAAAAAGATCGCCAAAAACCAATTCGGTTTTGATGATTTTCTTTCTCAAATACAGCAAGTAAAGAAGATGGGAAATATGAAAGACCTAATAGGAATGATCCCCGGTGCAGGAAAAATGATGGGTGATGCAGAAATTGATGATGAATCTTTCAAACACATTGAGGCCATAATTAGTTCAATGACTCCAAAAGAGCGTTCACAACCAAACTTACTCAACCAAAGTAGAAAAAACAGAATTGCTAGGGGTTCTGGAAGGGACATTAATGAGGTTAATCAGCTCATTAAACAATTTGGTCAGATGAGTAAAATGATGAAAATGATGCAGGGAGGAAAGGGAAAGCAAATGATGCAGATGCTTCAAGGATTTAAATAATTATGGAAATACTGGACGGGAAAAAACTATCTGAACAAATTAAAGAAGAAATTAAGCAAGCAGTTATTCTTCGAAAAGAAAATCAGAAAAAAATACCTCATTTAGCAGCGGTAATAGTAGGCAACGACGGGGCAAGTTTGACTTATGTTGGAAGTAAGGTGCGTTCATGTGAGCAAGTTGGTTTTAAATCAACATTGATCCACTTAGAAAGTAAAATTACTGAAGAAGCACTGATCTCCAAAATTCGAGCATTAAATAATGACGACACCTTGGATGGTTATATTGTTCAGTTACCCCTCCCTCAGCACATAGACGAGGAGAAAATTTTACTGGCCGTTGATCCAAAGAAAGATGTTGATGGTTTTCATCCCTCAAATTTTGGAAGAATGGCATTGGAAATGGATTCCTTTATTCCTGCTACTCCTTTTGGTATTATGGAAATGCTAAGAAGATATAAAATTGATGTATCTGGAAAACACTGTGTGGTTATCGGCAGAAGTCATATCGTAGGTAGACCTATCAGTATTTTGATGAGTCAAAAGAATAATCCTGGAAATGCTACAGTAACTCTTGCTCACAGTAGAACCAAAGACATTGAAAAGTTAACTCAAAAAGCAGATATCATAATCTCTGCTCTTGGTATACCTGAATTTTTAAAAGCTGATATGGTCAAGGATGGTGTAATAGTAATTGACGTAGGTATTACTAGAGTACTTGACGAATCTCATCCAAAGGGCTATATTATCAAGGGTGATGTGGCTTATGATGAAGTCTCTAAAAAATCGAGTTATATTACTCCTGTTCCTGGCGGAGTAGGGCCAATGACCATCGCAATGTTACTTCAGAATACTCTTCTTTCCTGTGAGCGTAAATTTTAACTTGAATTTAGTTGTGTTCTCTTCTTTTTATCAATAGGATTCTCCTCCATATTGTAAATGGATAATATTACAAGACCGAAGGCAATACTTGAGATAATTAATATAACATTTGTAAGACCGCTTACGCCAAAAGAGAGTCTGATCAATATGGTGCAGATCACAAAACCAGTGTTTCTGATTAATTGACTGTAACGTTCAGTGTATTGAAAGGAAAGTAGTAAAATAAGAACATCCGCTAAAATGAGAATGGTAAAAAATTCGTTGTAAAAAATGGAATTGATGTCGGAGGTCACCTGAAGGTATAATAAACCATAAATCCAGTTGTAAACACTTATACATGAGGTGATAATAAGTATTGGCAATAAAATCAGACTTACTGCTTTCTTAGAAGCAACAAAACTTTGTAGATTGGGATTGAGGGATTTTTTTGGCAATCTTGATCGTCCTTTGTTGAATAAGAAAATCAAAAAGAAAATGATCAATACCCCCAATACGTCATATATAAGTTGAATATTTTCTTGAGTGCTCATCCAATTGGCTTTTAGGTCTATCTTAGGAATATCTGCAAAAATTCTTCGAATGAGGATAAGTGAAATTATTTCAAATTGTTTGGATACGGAGGTAGTAAATGATCTTGGAAGGTTAACTACTAAAAGATAGATCTCATATATCAAAATGATTGAAAATGGGGTGTAAATGGCCGAAATGGGATCGATCAAAAGAGTACTTTCAAAAGAAATTTCAAACCAATCAAACTTTTTTGCATAAATCAAAAAAAGATGAATAATAAAACCAATCATTGATAGCCATAGGGTTGCACGTTCGACTTTATCCTGATTTTTTAAGGAAAAAACCTTTGAAAAAATGTTGTCAATAAATTTGTGCCAAGGCTTCATAAAAAATTTAATTTGATGAAATTGGAATATAATCAAATATACCTTTTTTATTTAAGGATTGTGACGGCATGGATTATCTTTGTCTAAATGGATTACAAGAAACAACGAGAAATGTTGGAATTCGGAACACTTATTCCTTTGATGGAGGCTTTTTATACCATACAGGGAGAGGGCTATCACAAAGGCAGTGCTGCTTATTTTATTAGGGTTGGCGGTTGTGATGTTGGTTGCCACTGGTGTGATGTCAAAGAAAGTTGGAATCCTAAATCACATCCACCAACCCCAGTTGATGAAATCATCGAAACCGCTAAAAAGTTTTCCGATACTGCAGTGGTAACTGGTGGCGAGCCATTAATGTGTAATATGGATCCACTCACAAAGGGTTTAAATTCTCTCGATATTAAAACTCATATCGAAACATCAGGGGCCTATCCTTTGTCAGGTTATTGGGATTGGTTTTGTCTATCGCCAAAAAAAAATAAACTTCCCATTATGGAAGCCTTTGATAGGGCAGATGAGTTGAAAATGATTATACACAATCGGGATGATTTTCGTTTTGCAGAGCAACAGGCGAAAAAAGTGGCTAAGAAATGTAAACTTTTCCTCCAACCTGAGTGGAGTAAGCGTGAGAAAATGATACCATTGATCGTTGACTACGTTATGAAACATACAGAATGGAAAGTGTCATTACAAACCCACAAGTACCTCAACATTCCGTAGTTAGATTTGCTAAGTAATCCAAATTTTATCCTTGCAACAAGAGATTGATTTCTTAAGGTTTACTAATATTCCGATAGTGCTTTTCTAAATAGATTATTCATATCTGGCATTATAGAATTATTAGGGATAGATTAGATATTTTCTTCTTATTATCATGAATTTTTCTAAATCCTTTTCCCAAGTTTTTCGAATTTGTTGTTCATTCATTCCTTGTACCAATTGTTTTTTCAATTTTTTATTACCTGCAATCCTATAAAAACTTTTTTTGAAAAAAGACTTTTTATCTGGAAAATCTCTGTAAGCTTGAATCAGCCATTTTAATTCAATTTTTTCTGGATTTTCAAACTTTCTTAGGTCAACTCCGTGACATATTTGATCTTTTAGTTTAGGGTTTTTAGACCCATAGTTTGGTCTGGGCGTGAATGAAAAATTAGTCTCTGGCAGCTGCGGATGTCCATAAATCTGGAATTGCATTTCTGTTCCTCTTCCAACGCTGATGACAGTAGGCTCTAAAAGACATAAACTGGGATAAAGTGCTATTGATTTAGAATTGGGCAAATTGGGCGAGGGCCTTCGGGGAATTTCGTATTTAGCTTTATGGTTGTAGTTCTTGACAGGTACAACCTTTAAATCGCATTGAATACCATTTGAAAGCCACCTCTCTCCGTTTATCATTTTGGCATATTCTCCAATTGTCATTCCAGTGACAATTGGAACAGGATGCATCCCAACAAAACTCTTGCAGTCCTCCTCCAAAACAGGACCATCAGTATAGTGGGTATTTGGATTTGGTCGATCCAGAATGATTAATGGAATTCCATTTTCAGCGCAGGCTTCCATGACGTAGTGTAAGGTAGAGAGATAAGTGTAAAACCTTACTCCTACATCTTGCAAATCTAAAAGCATAATACTGATGCCAGCCAGACTTTCTTTAGAGGGTTTTTTGTTACTGCCATAGAGGGAAAGTATAGGCAGACCTGTTTTAGGGTCTTTTTGATCTGCAACTTTCTCTCCTGCATCAGCATTTCCTCTAAACCCATGCTCTGGAGCGAAAACTTTTTTCATGTTTACTCCCAAAGAAAAGAGGGTATCAATTAAATGTGTTTTGGAATTGACCAAACTGGCTTGATGTGCAATTACTCCAATATTGTCTTTCTCCAAAATTTTTAGGTATAATTCCAACTGTGCAGCTCCTGGGATGATTTTTGTTTGGGAAAAACATGGCACCTGCTTGCTCAGTAAAAGAAAAAATAAAACTGTAATTTTGAGTTTATATATCACAAAACAAATTTAATTTGAATTTACCTCTGTTTATTGCCAGAAGGATGCGTCTAAATCCTAACTTTAAAGGTAGTGTTTCTGTTCAGATAATTAAAATCGCAAAGGTTGCAGTAGCATTGGGGATAACGATGATTTTAATTGCAGTTTCAACAGGTAAAGGATTGCAAGAAGAGATCCAGAGTAAAACCGTTGCTTTCAATGGCCATTTAATTGTGGCGCCATTTGAGAACAGTGAATCAATGATTTCAATACTTCCCATTGAGAATGATACGACAACTTTTCAGATGTTAAAAAACGAACCTGGTGTCACTCATGTCCAAAAAGTAGCATTAAAGGGAGGACTTTTGAAATCAGGCAATCAGTTTGAAGGTGTTTTATACAAGGGCGTATCTCAAGATTATCAATGGCAAGTATTGAAAAAATTTTTGGTCTCAGGTAACTTTCCTCAGTTTGGAGAAATAGCCTCCAACGAAATACTAGTTTCTGAGGTCATTGCGCAAAGACTTTCAGTAGCTGAAGGGGATGAGGTTACAGCCTATTTCCAAAACTCCCAAAATCAGCAATTACCTAATGTGCGGAAATTTAAGATAGCAGGGCTTTTTTTGTCTGGATTTCCGGATTTTGATGAAAATTTTGTTTTAGGAGATCTTCGTCACATTCAGCGCATCAATAAATGGAAAAAAGATGAAATAGGATCCTATGAAGTGTTTACAAGGGATCTTAATACATCATTTAGTGTAGGATCATCAATATATCCGAAGCTACCCTCGAATCTTGATGTTATTGAAATTACACGACAATATGCCACTATTTTCCAATGGATTTCTCTTTTCGATTTCAATATATTGATCATCATCATTTTAATGATAGTTGTGGGGGTCATAAATATGTCTAGTGTCTTATTGGTTTTGATTTTAGAACGCTCGACTATGATTGGATTATTTAAATCTTTAGGTGCAGGTAACCTGTTAATTCAAAAAATATTTCTTTACAATGGTGTTGGTATTATGATTAAGGGTTTATTTTGGGGAAATTTGATTGGTATGTTATTCTATTTGACACAAAAACACTGGGGATGGATTCGGTTAGATCCCGAAACCTATTATGTTGATATTGCTCCCGTTTCAATCAATTTTTGGGATGTCTTATTACTGAATTTTGGTTTTTTGGTTGTGAGCAGTTTATTGCTTTGGATTCCCTCATCGATCATCAGTAATATTAATCCTTCTCGTGTTTTACGATTTCGTTAGTTTATTTACTTATTGATTGGGATATGGTATATTTGCCCTGAAAAATATTCGATGAATTATTTCAAAAATATATTAGAAACAATCGGTAATACGCCTTTAGTACGATTAAATAATGTTACTAAAGACATTCCAGCATTAGTCTTGGCTAAGATTGAAAGTTTCAATCCAGGTAATTCAGTTAAGGATCGAATGGCCTTAAAAATGGTTGAGGATGCTGAGTCAGATGGGCGCCTAAAACCTGGTGGTGTAATCATAGAGGGGACTTCAGGCAATACTGGAATGGGATTGGCTTTGGCTGCTATTGTAAAAGGTTATCGCTTGATCTGTGTTTCAAATGATAAGCAGTCCAAAGAGAAATTCGATGTTCTACGTGGAATGGGTGCTGAGGTTGTGGTTTGTCCCACTGATGTAGCTCCTGAAGATCCTCGTTCCTATTATAGCGTTTCCAAAAGATTATCAGATAAAACCCCAAATTCATGGTATGTAAACCAGTATGACAATCCATCTAATACTGTTGCTCATTATGAACAAACTGGACCTGAAATTTGGGAACAAACAGGAGGTAAAATAACGCATTTCGTCGTGGGTGTGGGTACAGGAGGTACCATCTCTGGAGTGGCGAAATTTTTAAAAGAGAAGAATCCGAATATTAAAATTTGGGGAATTGACACTTATGGTTCCGTTTTTAAAAAATATCATGAGACTGGAATCTTTGATGAGAATGAAATTTACCCCTATATAACCGAGGGAATAGGAGAAGATATACTCCCAGAGAACGTGGATTTCAAATTGATTGATAAATTTGAAAAGGTTACAGATAAGGATGCAGCGGTTTTCACAAGGAAGTTGGCCCAGGAGGAGGGTATTTTTGCTGGAAATTCTTGTGGTGCTGCCGTAAAAGGACTATTGCAATTAAAAGATCACTTTACCAAAGATGATGTTATAGTCGTATTACTTCACGATTCTGGCAGTCGTTATATTGGAAAGATATATAATGACGACTGGATGATTGAAAAAGGATTTATGGAAAAGTAGTCAACTAGTAATAGTTGTCGATTTGCAGTTTTTTATAAAGCCCTCTGTTATTTCTTCTGTAAATACTAAAGTCAAAAATTATACTCAACTCAAATATACTAGGTGAAAATACATTTCCTGGCTTTCGGTTTGGAAAGTTGTAGTGTAATCCAAAATCAAAATTTTCAAGTGCCAGTCCCATAGTTAGACCAATATTATTAAGGGCAAATGAATTGACTGAGGCAGCTTGTTGGGTGAATCCAATGGAAAATTCTCCAAACTGAAACTCCTCTGCCAGACCAATGTAGGTGGAATCTCCATACTTGTTAAGATTTAAAAAAGTATA
>CAJWAY010000036.1 GCA_913020685.1 uncultured Flavobacteriaceae bacterium | reverse complement strand
TATCAATGACCACTTTACGAACTGTAGTGTCAAGGGTAGCAAAAAGTTTGTTTTCGGCAAAAACATCACTTTTTGCAATAACATTCATTAAAGTCGATTTGCCAACATTGGTGTAGCCAACTAGCGCTACCCTGACTAATGCCCCTCGGTTGCCCCTTTGAATAGTCATTTGTTTGTCGATTGTGATCAACTTTTTCTTCAAAAGCGAAATTTTATCCCGGACAATTCGACGGTCTGTTTCGATTTCTGTTTCCCCTGGTCCGCGCATTCCAATCCCCCCACGTTGACGTTCCAAATGGGTCCAAAGTCCCTTTAATCGGGGTAACAAGTACTCATATTGAGCAAGTTCTACTTGAGTACGGGCATAACTGGTTTGGGCACGTTGGGCAAAAATATCTAGAATCAAACCGGTACGATCCAATATTTTACAACGTAATATTTTTTCGATATTTCCTTGTTGAGCGGGGGTCAGCTCATCATCAAAAACTACGGTAGTCACTTCATTTTTGCTAACAAAATGTTCGACTTCTGACATTTTTCCCGACCCAATAAAGGTTTTGGGATTGGGGATCCGCATTTTTTGGATAAAACGTTTGAGTACCATTCCTCCTGCAGTATATGCTAAAAAGGCTAATTCGTCAAGGTATTCCTTGGATTGGGTCTCATCCTGCCGGATATTCATGATCCCAACGATCACAGTGTTTTCAAGCGTAAGCGACTTGGCTTCGATCATCAGCTAAACTTATTTCCAAGTTTTTAATGTCATAGTGGTTCCATCAAAAACCGAATAGGTATTATGGGTGATCCAATCTCCTAAATTGATATATTTAGAATTTTGATTCAACTCAATTTCCATAGGCAAATGACGGTGGCCGAAAACAAAATAATCGAAGTGTTCCTCTTTTAATTTTTTTAGGGAATAAGCCACAAGCCGTTCTTTGTCCTCTCCCAAAAACTTGACATCCTCCTCACCAGAGATAAATTTATTCTTTTGGGATAGATATTGACCCAATCGGACTCCCAAATCGGGATGCAGCCAGCGAAAGAGCCACTGTGAAAAGGGATTGGTAAATACCTTTTTCATTCGCTTGTAGCCCTTGTCTCCTGGTCCCAACCCGTCACCATGACCAATTAAAAAACGGGTGGTTCCAACGGTCAGGGTGATGGGTTGACGGTATACGGTTATGTTCAATTCTTTTTGAAAATAATCCCTCATCCACAAGTCGTGATTGCCTATAAAAAAGGTAATGGGAATACCCGAATCAGAAAGCTCGGCCAATTTACCCAATACCCTGACAAAGCCTTTGGGGACTACGGTCTTGTATTCAAACCAAAAATCAAATAGATCTCCCAACAAATAAATGGCTGCAGCATCTTTTCGTACCTGTTCCAGCCATGATACAAAATGCTTCTCCCGAACTCGACTCGCTTCTGAATGGGGTAAACCCAAATGATTGTCAGAGGCAAAGTATATTTTTTTATTTTTTGGAAGTTCCATGAAAAATAAAATTATTCTATGGAATGGCCTGATCCAGATCTTCGATCAGATCCTGAACATCTTCAATGCCAATGCTGAGGCGAATCAACCCATCCACCACTCCACTTTGTTCACGAATTTCTTTGGGGATAGAAGCATGAGTCATGGAGGCAGGATGACCAGCCAAACTTTCGACTCCTCCTAAGGATTCGGCCAAAGTAAAAATTTCAAATTTTTCCAGAATTTCCTTGGCCGTTGCTAAATCTCCACCTTTTGGGACAAAAGAGAGCATTCCACCAAAGGCTTTCATTTGTTTTTTTGCTACCTCGTGATTGGGATGATTGACAAAACCTGGCCAATAGACCTTTTCTATTTTGGGGTGCTCTTTAAGGTGAATAGCAACAGCAGCGCCATTTTCGCAATGTCTTTGCATCCTCAAGTGAAGAGTTTTGATGCCTCTAAGAGCCAAAAAGCAGTCCATAGGACCGGGAACGCCTCCACCCGAGTTTTGGATAAAAGCAAGTTGTTCGTAAAGGACATCGTCATTTACTGCCAATAATCCAATAATAGTATCGCTATGCCCGGCGAGATATTTGGTGGCAGAATGCATAACGATATCGGCTCCTAAATTTAAGGGTTGTTGTAAATAAGGAGATGCAAATGTATTATCGACTGCTACTAATACGTCGTGGATTTTTCCAAGAGAAGTAATAGCTTGAATATCCACCACCTTCATCATTGGATTGGTAGGGGTTTCAATCCAGATGAGTCGTGTTTTATTGTTGAGAAGGGGTTTAAAGTTTTCAACGTTTTCCATATTGACAAAGTGTATCTTCAATCCATATTTTTGAAAGATTTTAGTCATGAGTCTGAACGACCCACCATAAAGATCGTTGGTAGAGATTATCTCGTCACCAGGTTGAAAGAGTTTGAGAACGGTATCCATGGCCGCCATACCGGAGGCAAAGGCCAAACCGTGTTTTGCATTTTCTATGCTTGCGATGGATCGCTCTAGGGCGGTTCGTGTTGGATTGTGCGTACGACTGTATTCATATCCTTGATGCCCTCCAGGAGTGGTTTGGGCATAGGTAGAGGTTTGATAAATGGGCGGCATCACCGCTCCATATGCCTTGTCCGGCTGCTGACCTCCATGAATGGCGGCACTGTTAAAACGTAGTTTTTTATCCATCGCAGTGTTATAAATCACTGCAAAGGTATTGGATTTTAGGAAAAAGAGAGAGTTTTTTCTAGGGCTTAAAATAAATTAGATGTTGTTTTCAGAAATTACAGTCAAATCAATTTATCAGATATTCAAAAAGTGGGAAATACATTTTAAAATCAACTTTAAAAATTGTATGATTTCAAATAAAATACATTTCGCTTTTTTGATATTTAATGTTTGATTTGTAACTAAAGAATAAAATTAAAAGAAACAAAAAGTTTTAATCTAGGCAAACACTCCCATATTTAACATTTATTGACTTATTTTGTAAGTGCATTTTAATTTTATGAGAACTTTTTTTTCTTTGAACAGCTGTAATACTTGTCAGCGGATCTATAAAGAATTAAATCTTCCTCGATCTGTTACCATTGTAAATATTAAAGAGGATTCGTTATCGTCGGAGCTTTTGGAAAAATTAAAAAATCTGGCAGGTAGCTATGAGGCTTTGTTCAGTAGACGTGCACAACTGTTTAAAAAGCGTAACTTAAAAGAAAGAGAACTTTCAGAGCATGACTTTAGGACACTTTTATTGGAACACTATACATTTTTAAAGCGCCCAGTTCTGATATATGATGAAAAAATCTTTATTGGTAATAGCAAAGCAGTTGTAGCTGCTGCAAAAAAATGGTTGGATGAACAATAGATCCTGGGCACTTTTGGCTGCCGCAGGAGCCACCACAATTTACGGCTTGAACCATACAGTTGCCAAGGTTGTGATGCCAGAATATGTAGGGGCATTTGGTTTTATATTTATTCGCACCGCAGGGGCTACCTTACTCTTTTGGATACTTAGTTTGTTTTTACCTAAAGAAAAAATAAAGGTTGAGGATTATTTTCGAATGTTTTTAGCTGCCTTGACTGGGATGTGTATCAATATGCTCTCTTTTTTCAAAGGATTGGAACTATCTACACCTGTAAATAGTGGAATATTTGCTACTACCAATCCTATAATTATACTTTTACTATCCTATCTCTTTTTAGGTGAAAAAATTATTAAAAGAAAATTTTTGGGGATTGCAATGGGGTTTACTGGTGCTCTAATCCTAGTCTTACATAGCACCGAAGATACTATCAATGCTCCCAATCTCCTGATGGGAAATGTGTTGTTAATGATCAATGCTATTTTCTTTTCCGGTTTTATAATTGTAGTAAAACCATTATCGGAAAAGTACAATGTAGTCACAATCATGAAGTGGTTATTTTTAATCGGTTTTATAATGACTTTTCCTGTTACAGTAAAAGAATACAGTGAGGTTGATTGGCTGAAAATGCCTTTTGATGTGATTTGGAGAGTTTCTTTTGTGGTATTGGGTACTACTTTTTCAACCTACCTACTTAACGTCTTTGCACTAAGAAATCTGCAAGCTTCAACAGTGGGAGCTTTTGCTTACGCACAACCGATCATTGCTATTAGCTATGCCATTTGCACTGAAAATGATTCTATTGACTTGCTTAAAGGATTGGCTTGTGCTATAATCTTGATAGGTGTTTATCTGGTATCCAAAAAACCCATCAATGATAGGCGCAATATATCCTCCAGCTAAAAATTTCAAATACGAAGTATTCAAATTATTCTTTCTTTAGTAATTTTAAATACATTTAAAAAGAAAATTTGTTATGAAAAAATACATCTCATTAATGATTTTATTTACATTAATAATCTCTTGTGGTCCAAAAAAAGAAAAAAAGAAAGAAAAATTTGAATATAAAAGAACTCAAGTAGAAGAAAAAAATGATGTCATAGATGATAATGAGGATCTGATTAAAATTGTTTTAAACTCATTTGATAATATGATGTATGATAAAAAAACTATTGAGGTAAAATATGGCAAAAAAATAATGCTTACACTAAATCACAAGGGTAAAATTGGAAAAGAATTTATGGGACACAATTTTGTGCTACTAAAGAAAGGTGTCAATGTTGATGAATTTGCAAAGAAAGCAACTCTTGCTAAATCAAACGATTATATCCCAAACTCTGATGAAACTATTGCTTTCACTAAGATGCTTGGAGGAGGAGAATCAACAACTATAAGTTTTATGGCACCTGAAGCTGGTACCTACACTTATATTTGTTCTTTTCCTGGTCACTATATGATTATGAGGGGAGAGTTAATAGTGAATTAATTTTATAAAGACCAAATCTTACCTCCAGTAGTTTCCATAAGGTCTACACATCCTCTTTGTTCCCCGGGTATAGGTACATATGCTAATACATTTTCCCCTATGTATTCATTAGTTCTGAATGCAGTTATGGACAAAGCGCGTAATTGATTTGCAAAACCATAAGCTAATGCCTCTTTGGGGATTTTAGTAGCTTTACTTTTATTTTTTAAAGCTTTTTGATAGTCAGAATCTTCCTTTTTCCAAGAATTTTTTTTCTTAAAATCTGCTTTGAGATATTTTGCTAATTGAAAATCTAAATCTTGATTAGTCAATTTATTTGCATCAGTTTTTTCAGAATCAAAAAGAGAAACTTCAATAAAACTTTCTAATCCTTTTGATATCTTTATTTTCCTTTTATCAGAAAAAACTGTAGAAATATAACCATCTAAAAATTCGGGTAGTTTAAGATTAATAGCACCTGGAATTTCAGTCTCAGGAATTATCAGCTCCATTAATTGAGATACAATAGAAAACTGATTTTTTTTATTGAAGTACTCAGGAAAAAAATTAGAAGAGTTGTTTTGACAGCTATGAAAAAGTCCAATTACAGCCGGGGTCAGAGTAATTGCCCCTGAACCGTAACCAATTGTTTTTAATGCTTTTCTTCTATCCATTATTGTTAATTTAAATTAAAGGTTCATTTTTTTCAACTCTTTTACTGCATAATTTGCAGCTCTTGCTGTAATTGCCATATATGTTAATGAGGGGTTAACATTGCCAGAGGAGGTCATACAGGATCCGTCAGTCACAAAAACATTTTTTACAGAGTGAATTTGATTATACTTATTTAAAACGGAAGTTTTTTTATCACGTCCCATTCTTGCTGTTCCCATCTCATGAATTCCAGCACCAAAATAATATTTATTGTCTTTTGTCTTAACATTTTTAAAACCAGATGACTCAAGCATTTCTGCAATCTGTTGCAGCAAGTGCTTTCTCATTAGTTTTTCATTTTCCTTAATTTCAGCATCGAACGTTACCGTTGGAAGTCCCCACTTGTCTTTCTTGTCATAATCTAAATACATCCTGTTATCGTGGTAAGGTAAAATTTCACCAAAACCGCCCAAGTTAATTTTCCAAGGTCCTGGAGTCTGAATTAATTCTTTAAATTTAGAACCATAAGCTTCATCGGAACCATTACCATTATTTTGTCCTCTTTTTGCACTTCCTTGAAAACCATATCCTCTTAAAAAGTCCTTAACATCAGTGGAACCTCCAATATTTACAAATCTTGGAATGTATATTCCACCTGGTCTTCTCCCTGTATAATATGACCCTAAAAAACCATCAATGCCAGCAGTTGCTCCCAATCTAAGATGGTGGTCCATTAAATTATGTCCTAGTTCTCCTGAATCATTTCCAAGTCCATTTGGGAAACGATCAGACACTGATTGTAATAAGATTGAGGTAGAAGCAATTGTTGAAGCACATAGAAAGATAATTTTAGCTTTATACTCAGTTACTTCATTTGTCTCAGAATCAATTACCCGAACACCACTTGCCCTGTTATTTTTTTCATCATAAATAATTTGAGTAACAATTGAATTCGGTATGAGTGTCATTTTTCCTGTAGCATCTGCTGCCGGTAAGGTAGACGAATTACTACTAAAGTATGCTCCATAGGGACAACCTCTTCTACATCGATTTCTATACTGACATGTAACACGACCTAATCCTGGTTTTGTACCCTCAGTAATATGTGCAACTCTGGCATTAGTTATCACGCGATCGTTGTAATTATCAGCAATAGCATCTCTAAATTTTTCCTCGACAATATTCAATTCCATAGGTTTTAAAAACTCACTGTCCGGGAGCTGGGGTAAACCTAACTTTTCTCCAGAAACACCGATATACTTTTCAACATAACTATACCAGGGTGCCAAGTCTTTATATCTAATAGGCCAATCAATGGCAATACCCTCCTTGGCATTAGCCTCAAAATCAAATTCGCTCAATCTATATACTTGCCTAGCCCACATTAAAGATTTTCCACCAACGTGGTAGCCCCGGACCCAGTCAAAAGGCTTATCCTCATTATAGGGATGCTCATTATCATCCACAAAAAAATGGGAGGTTGATTCATGAACTGCATATCTAGTGGATCTAATTTGCTTATATTGTTTTTTTTCAATTTCGTGTGTGGTTTTATCTCCACCTTTGAAATCCCAAGGATCCATATTTGCGGTGTGATAATCAGTTATATGCCTAATCATTCTTCCTCTTTCAAGAACCAATGTTTTAAGTCCACTTTCACATAACTCTTTGGCAGCCCAGCCTCCACTTATTCCAGTTCCAATTACAATCGCATCATATTCTTGACTCATAAACAAAAAAGTTTCATAGTTTGTAATAAAAATAATGACTTATTAAATATTAAAGCCCTTGTTTCGAAAAAATAATTATGAATTAATATCCACTTTGGTTTTGAAAAATTAATCCTATTTTTACTCAAATGGTATAAATAAATCAAAATGAGTAAAATTCGACTAGGCGTATTGGGAGGTGGAGGAGACTCACTAATTGGTGTTTTACACCGAGTGGCTTCCCATATGTATGACCGATACGAAATTGTAGGGGGAGTATTTAATCCTGATTATGAGGAAAATATCAAATTTGCCAAACAAATCGGTGTAAACACTGAAAGGGTTTATACCGATTTTGACGCATTTATTGCGGAAGAATCAGCTAAACCCGAGGGTGATAAGGTTGAAGTAGTTTCTGTTTTGACCCCCAACTTTTTGCATTACCCTATGGCCAAAAAACTTTTGGAAAACGGTTTTCACGTCATTTGTGAAAAGCCACTGACTACCACACTTGAAGAAGCTAAAGATTTACAAGCGCTTCAAGACATGCACCAAGCTATTTTCGCCGTTACCTATACCTACACTGGTTATCCCATGGTGAGAGAAATGAAAGACATGATCGCCAACGGTGTTATTGGTGATATCCACAAGGTGGATTTACAATATTATCAGGGATGGATCAACCCAGTTATTCACGACAAAGAAAAAAGGAGTAAAGTCTGGAGATTGGATCCCAAAAAAGCGGGTATCAGTTCTTGTATCGGAGACATCGGTACCCATATTTTTAATATGGTAGAATACGTAACAGGTATGGAGGTATCTGAATTACTATCAGACTTAAATACACTTTATGATGACAACCCACTGGACATTGACGGTTCTATTCTGATCCGAATGGACAAAAAAGTGAGGGGTTTGTTACGTGCAAGTCAGATTGCTACTGGAGATGAAAACAACATTTCTGTGGCCATTTACGGTAGAAAAGGGGCGTTGAAATGGGAACAAGAAAATCCCAATTATTTGTATCACCTCAAAGACGATGAACCCAGAAGACTAATCAAACCGGGCAACGCTGCCTACAATACCGAAGTATCTTTGGATGGTACCAAATTACCTGCAGGACACCCCGAAGGTATTTTTGATGCCATGGGAAATATTTACAAAGGCGTGGCCAAGGCACTAAGGGAAGAAAAATCTTACAAGGGAGAATTCCCGACCCTCTATGAAGGGGTACGGGGGATGCTATTTATCGAAAAAACCGTTGAATCAAATCAAAAAGGAAACGTATGGGTAAGCATGGAAAATCAATGAAAACCATAAAAGGGCCTGCGGTTTTTTTGGCACAGTTTGTCGACAAGCAAGCGCCTTTCAACAGCCTGGAGGGTATGTGCCAGTGGGCTGCCGACTTGGGGTACAAAGGTATTCAAATTCCTACTTGGGAAAGCTTTTTAATCGATCTGGACAAAGCAGCCGAAAGTCAGACATACTGCGATGAGCTCAAAGGAAAAATCAATTCTTATGGGTTGGAAATCACAGAACTCTCCACTCACCTCCAAGGACAATTGGTAGCTGTGCATCCTGCCTATGATTTGATGTTTGACAACTTTGCCCCCGATGCATATAAAAACAATCCAAAAGCCCGAACCCAGTGGGCAATAGAAACCCTCAAAAAAGCAGCCAAAGCCAGCAACCGATTAGGGTTAAACGCCCACGCTACTTTCTCTGGTGCTTTGTTGTGGCATACCTGGCATCCTTGGCCGCAACGCCCGGAGGGATTGGTGGAAATGGGATTTAAAGAATTGGCCGACAGATGGCTGCCCATTCTCAACACCTTTGATGAGAACGGTGTGGACGTTTGCTATGAAATCCACCCCGGTGAGGACCTCCACGATGGGGTGACGTTTGAACGTTTTTTGGAAGCAACAAGAAACCACAACAGGGCAAATATTCTCTATGATCCCAGTCATTTTGTACTGCAACAACTGGACTATATTAAATACATTGATCACTACCATGAGTTCATCAAGTCATTCCATGTGAAAGATTCGGAGTTCAAACCTAGTGGAAAAAAAGGATCCTTTGGAGGCTATTGTGATTGGATTGATCGCGCAGGTCGCTATCGCTCTCCTGGTGATGGACAAATAGATTTTAAAACCATTTTTACCAAGCTTACTGAATATGGATGTGATGTATGGGCTGTGATGGAATGGGAATGCTGTATCAAAAGTCCCGAGCAAGGAGCGCGTGAAGGAGCTCCTTTTATCCAATCACACATCATCGAAGCCACTCAAAAAACTTTTGATGACTTTGCTGGAGCAGAAATAGATGAAGATCACCTTAAAAAAATTCTAAACCTATAATTAAAACAAATGAAAAAAATATTATTTGTAACAATGGTCTCCCTAAGTGTAGCCTGCAAACAAACCCCTAGGGAAAAAACAACAACTGTCGAATCTAACACTACAGAAAGAGAATGGGTAGACTTATTCGATGGGGTCTCTTTCTCAGGCTGGCATCAATTCAACAGCTCCGAAATGAGCGCTGCTTGGATTATTGAGGATGGGGCAATGGTATTACCTGATGGAACTGGTAGTGGAAAAGGTAATAATATTGTAACTGATAAAGAGTATACCAACTTTGAACTTTCTTTAGAGTGGAAAATTGTTGAAGGAGGAAACAGTGGAATTTTTTGGGGTATCAAGGAAGGGCAGGATTACAAAACACCATATCAAACAGGGCCAGAAATCCAAGTTTTGGATAATGAACGTCACCCTGATTCCTTTATCAATCCAAAATTTCACCAAGCGGGGGCGCTTTACGATATGGTTCAACCCTCAAAGGATGCGTGCAAACCCGCCGGGGAATGGAATCACGTTTTTATTTCAATAAATTACAACGCCAACAAGGCCAGTGTCAAACTAAACGATGTGGAAATCGTAAACTTCCCTTTGAGTGGACCGGAGTGGGATACTTTGTTAGCCAATTCCAAATTTAAAGACTGGAAGGATTTTGCCAAATTTAAAACTGGAAAAATTGGCCTGCAAGATCATGGTGATGGTGTCAGCTATCGTAATATTAAAATCCGGGAACTCTAGTACCCTATGATTCAATCGATGACCGGCTACGGTAAGGCCGAAATCCAATTCGAAAATAAAAACTATATTCTGGAGCTGCGCTCGCTCAACAGCAAGGGATTAGAACTCAATGCTCGACTGCCAATCCACGTGAGGGAAATCGAAATTCAACTTAAAAAAAGTGTGGGAGAGTTCCTGAAAAGAGGTAAAATTGATTTGAGCCTCAATATTGAGAATATTATTGAATCCAATGCCAAAACCATTAATGTTGCTGCTGTAAATCAATACATTGAGCAACTGAAAGTAATAGAAGATCTTGACCGTTCGGAGTTGCTCAGGATTGCCATTAAACTACCTGATACCCTCAAAACTGAGATCAAAGACTTTGACCAGGCCGAAATTGAATTGATCGAGACCCTGCTGAAAAAGGCCATCGATGCCCTGATTGAATTCCGATCCGATGAGGGGAAAATCCTTGAAACCGAATTTAACAAAAGATTGGACAACCTGTTGGGGCTTTGTAAAGAAGTAGAAATCATCGATCCCGAAAGAGGTTCTAAAGTGAAGGAGAAATTAAAATCCGCTTTGGACACCCTCCAAGCCGAAATCGATCAAAATCGATTCGAACAGGAACTGATTTATTATCTAGAAAAATACGACATCACAGAAGAAAAAGTCCGTCTGAAAAATCACATTGATTATTTTAAAAAAACATTAAGTGGTGATACTTCAAACGGAAAAAAACTTGGTTTTATCGCACAGGAAATAGGCCGAGAGATAAATACAATAGGATCAAAAGCTAACCATGCCGGCCTTCAAAAACTGGTCATCCAAATGAAAGATGAACTGGAAAAAA
>CAJWAY010000035.1 GCA_913020685.1 uncultured Flavobacteriaceae bacterium | reverse complement strand
GGTCCTGCAGAGTTAAACGGCTGTCCTGATTCTGACGGGGATGGTGTTGCTGATAATGAGGATGCTTGTCCAGATGCAGCTGGTTCAGCGGAGATGAATGGATGCCCTGATACTGACGGAGATGGTTTAGCGGATAATGTTGACAAGTGTCCACAAGAAGCTGGAGAAGCCGTAAACAACGGTTGTCCTGAAGACGATCGTGATGGTGACGGTGTTCCTGATAAAGATGATGTATGCCCAGATGAGGCTGGCGATGCTGCTAACAGTGGTTGTCCTGACCTTCCTGAACAATTGATATCTTTCATGAAAGGTGAAAATGCTACCCTATTTTTTGTTGTTAACAGTGCAACAATCACTGACGAATCAAGCACTAAACTTAAAATGCTCACAGAACTTTTGGGTACTTACACCAGCGTTGATGTTGTCATCGAAGGTCATGCTTCAGCTGACGGTAGTATGGCATACAATCAAACACTTTCTGAAAAAAGAGCTGAGACCGTTAAAGAAGCGCTCGTAGCAATGGGAGTTGAAGCCTCTCGTTTAGAAACCATTGGTTATGGAGAAACTAGGCCTACTAAAGATAACACCACAGCCTCAGGAAGAGAAGCCAACAGAAGAGTTAACATTGATAGAAAAGTACAGCTAAGAGTTGTAGAGTAATACCTTCTAGAAAATGCTCAGATAAACTCTCACATTCAATGTGAGAGTTTTTTTTGTGCTTGATAATTTTTTCAATCTAAATTTAGACTCCTCATTTCAATTTCATTGCCTTGGAGTTATGGTATGAGATCAAACAATACAAGGTTTAATCTTAAAAAAGTATTGATCTAATCTCTGAGAGAAATTTAGAATAAGACTTGTTTTTGGAATTGTTTTAGGCACTTTATTTTTTTCCATTAATGAATTATGGATTATATAATCTTCAATGATTTTCTTGATTCGATATAAATCACGAATCACTTGGCCTGTTTTATATAAAGCATTACAGATAATTAAAGTACACTCTAAACAAGCTCAATATTCCAAAACAACTACCAAAAAAAAGTATAAATGAAAGTCAAAATTATCATAGAAGCAAAAGCCCCTATATTGAAAAGAGGTGATGTGTTGAAAATTCCTTTGGGTAAATTGATTGCTTTTGAATCTTCAGCACCTTTATTTTGTCTTACACTAACAATTGCAATTACAGCCATGGTCAAAATGGCAGTTAATCCCATCTGATCCATCCAAGGAAGATCGGGAAAGAAGGCTTCAAGACTTGTTCCATTTACCCAGCCTTTTGATCCTACCTTAAGAGACATAGCAATGGGTATAGAACTCAATGCACCCCATATGGCAGCCTTATTGGTTGTTTTTTTCCAAAATAAACCTAGGATAAAAACAGCTAATATTCCGGGACTCACGATACCGGTGTATTCCTGTATGAACTGAAAGGCCTGGTCAATTCCCCCCAAAAGAGGAGCCATTGTGGCACCAATTATTAAGGCCACAGCAGCTGAGACTCTTCCTACTTTTACTGTTTTTTTATCATCAGCATTTTTATCTATTAATTGCTTATAGATATCCATTGTAAAAATTGTCGAAGTGGAATTCAACATTGAAGCCAATGAGGAAACAATGGCTGCTGCCAGAGCCGCAAAGGCCAATCCTTTTAAGCCTACAGGTAAAAATTGCATTAACCAAGGATAAGCCTTGTCTGCCTTTCCTTCTGCAGGGATGTTCAACATACTATTTTCACCTAATCCACTAAGAATTTCAGGATCATTTACAATAACATAAGCTGCAATTCCTGGTATCACGACAATCAATGGTATAATTAATTTTAGTCCTGCTGCAAATAAAATTCCCTTTTGGGACTCTTCGAGCGATTTTGCAGCCAAGGTACGTTGAATAATATACTGATTGAATCCCCAATAATAAAGATTAGCTACCCAAAGTCCTCCGACCAATACTCCGATACCTGGTAAATTTTTGTATTCAGGATTAGCTTTATCCAAAATCATTTCAAAACGATCAGGAGCTGCATTATAAATGGATTTTAAACCCTCAATTACTCCTTGTCCTTGGGATACTGTATCCAATGCTAAATAGGTAGTTACCAGGCCACCCAATACGAGAAAAACTACCTGAATAATATCTGTCCAAGCAACTGCAGTCAATCCTCCGTAAAGGGAATACGCTGCCGCAAAAAGTGCTAAACCTAATACAGCATATACTAGATCTAATCCAATAATGGTTTCTAAAGCCAAGCCACCCAGGTACATCACCGAAGCAAGATTAACAAATATATATAGTGAAATCCAAAAAATTGCCAAGATAGTTTTTAGTTGTGAAGAAAATCGCTTTTCGACAAATTCTGGGATGGTATATAATTTTTTCTCAATAAAAATTGGAAGAAAGTATTTCCCTACGATGATTAGCGTTATCGCTGCCATCCATTCATAGGATGCAATGGCAAGACCCAATGCAAATCCCGATCCTGACATACCTATGAACTGCTCGGCAGAAATATTGGCTGCAATCAAAGAAGCCCCAATTGCCCACCAAGGGAGTGACTTACCCGCCAAAAAGTAATCTTCGGCACTCTTCTCTTCACCCTTTTTATTTCTTGACACCCACAATCCTAATCCCAATATTACAAGGGCATATATAACAAAAATAAGATAGTCCAAAAATTCAAAACTAGAATTCATAAAGTTATGTTTGGTTAAATATTACGTAATTTTTTTTCCCATTCCCATGCCGTTTTCAGTGCCTCTCCCAAATCATTTTTTGCTTTCCACCGTAAAACTTTATTTGCTTTGGCTGTATCTGCATAGGCCTCTACTATATCACCGGGTCTTCTGTCAACAATTTCATATTTTAGATTAACACCAGATACTTTTTCGAAGATTTTGATGACTTCCAAAACACTTTTACCTTTTCCCGTTCCCAAATTGAAAACTTCAAAATTATTGTTTTGTTCATTGGCCATCATTCTTTTAAGTCCTGCGACATGCGCTTCTGCTAAATCAACGACATGGATATAATCTCTAATACAGGTTCCATCAAGCGTAGGGTAATCGTTTCCAAAAACATAAAGATTCTTATGAATTCCGGCAGCAGTTTGGGTAATAAATGGAACAAGGTTCTGTGGCTTACCTTTGGGTAATTCTCCAATTTCAATACTTGGGTGACCCCCAATTGGATTGAAATACCGCAACGAAATTACTTTTATAAGCCCGTTAGACCGTGTACTGTCAAAGAGAATCTCCTCGCCAATTTGTTTGGTATTTCCATAGGGAGATTCTGCTTTTTTGATGGGAGCTTTCTCAGTTATGGGAAGCTGGTCTGCTTGGCCATATACCGTGCATGAAGAACTGAATATAAATGAAAATCTTCTTCTTTTACTTTCAATGGCTTGGAGTAGATTGATCAAAGACCCAATATTGTTTTGATAATATTTAAGTGGCTGGTCTATGCTCTCTCCAACTGCCTTGTAAGCTGCAAAATGGATAATACCGGAAAGATCTGGGTAAGCCTCAAATAATCGATTGACTTCTCTCTTATCTCTTAAATTGAGTTTTACAAATTCAGGCGAAACACCTGTAATCTTCTTAATTCCATCCAATACTTTTGTGGAGCTATTGGATAGATCGTCAACAATGATGATCTCAAATCCTTGCTGAATTAATTCGACACTTGTATGAGAGCCTATATAACCCAGACCCCCTGTGACTAGAATTTTTGAAGGCAATATGAAATATAATTTTTGGTTAAAAACAAATTTAACATTTTATTTAATTATCTAAATTTCTCGATCAAAATTAATAAGCTCATTAAACGGATTTATAACTTGATTTCAAAATGGTAGCTACCTGCTGAGAGATTAGCCTGAAAAGCACCATTTTTTTTATTTGAAAATTTAACTCCATCTCTTTTTTGGATTTTTCCATGATTTATGACCAAGGTAGCACTGCTGTTGGGAGGTATTATTACATTGTAAAAAACTATTCCGTTCTTTTTTTTCCAACTACTATTTATCTTACCAAAGGGTCCATTGTGTTGGGCTTCGAATCTTTCTAGGTCTGCTACAAAGTGAGGTTCTAGAATAAAATTTTTAAAACCTGGATTTTCAGGATCGGGTTTGATGCCTCCCAAGGCTTTGTAAAACCAAGCTCCAATTTCCCCAAACATGATATGGTTTCTGGACCAGGCTCCTTTCCAATCCTCAAAAAGTGTAGTAGCTCCCTCTTCGATCCAAGCTCCCCAAGAAGGAAAATCCTTTTGGGTAGACAATTTATATGCCAAATCTGGATAGCCATTTTCACTTAATGCATTGAGAATGGCTTTGCTGCCTAATAGTCCAACATCAATATGACTGTTGTCAGATACTACTTTCTTGGCTAAGTTTTGGGCAACTTTTTTAGAATAGCCTTCAGGAACAATTCCCCAGAACAGTGCAGTGCTCAACTCTGTTTGAAAACCACTGCCGTAAATCGCTGTTTTTGGATCAAAAAATTTGGAATTAATAGCCTCTTTAATCCTTGATGCTAATTGAGAATACTTTTGATGATCCGCTTCTTTTCCAAATAATTTTGCAGCTTTTGCTAGAATGCTTGCATCTAAAAAATAGTAGATCGATGAGGTGAACTGCTTTGGGGTCTTCGATTTTACAGGAACCCAGTCGCCCAATCCCCAGTTAGTAATGTATCCAGGGCTGATTTCAGTAATATGATCTACATACCTTTTTATGTTTTCATAACAATCTTCCAATAGTTTTTGATCTCCGTAAAACAAATAAATATTCCAAGGAATAATGGCCAAACTACTTGTCCAATCCGGACCATTAGCCCATTCATATCCCCACCCGCTGGATGGAATAATCGAGGGAAGTATGCCATTGGTTTGTTGCTCATCGCGATGGTCGGCCAACCATTTTTCATAAACGGTTATCCCTTCAAAATTGTAAAGTCCCATTTCAATTGCAATATGCGCATCACCAGTCCATCCGTTTTTTTCTCGCTGGGGGCAATCTGTCGGGTAACCGAATAAGTTAGACAGATAGGCGTTATTGGTTGCATTCCAAAGTTTATTGATCAACGGGTTAGAACTGTTTACTTTTCCAATAGATGGCACAGCACTATGCATAAAAATCCCTAAAATACTTTCCTTTGTTAATTCTATAGGCTCACTGCTAATAACTTCGATGTATTGGAAACCTTTGTAGTTAAACTTTGGGGTAAAAGTTTCTGTCCCTACACCGCTTAGTGTATAGATATCGGTTTGAAAAGGATCACTATCATCTGTGGGACGATAATGGACTATAATATTGGAGAGGTCAATTTCACCATTTTCATCCAATAACTCGGAATGGGTAACCCTCAGAACCGTTCCTGGTTCACCTTTTAATTTAATTCTTGAGACTCCTGCGATATTTCTTCCAAGGTCAAAAATGTATTTTTGAGGACTGATCTTTCGCATTTTTAACGGTTGTATTTCAAGGGTATGTTTTATGGGGTGTAAAGCTTGAGCGACAATTTTATTTGAGGGTGCTGAGGTAACGATACTTTTTTTCCATTTTTGGTCGTCAAAACCAAACCTATTCCAACCTTTTTGCTCCAATTGGGCGTTGTGGTGTTCGGCGGTATAGATGCTGTTAAAAATTAGTGAACCTGAAGAATTTTTCCAATCGGGACCAGAGGAAAAAGTTTGCTTAGAACCATCCTCATATGTTACTTTCAAATCCAAGCAAAACATGGGCCTCGCCCTCCAGGGTGCTTCATGGAAATACCAAACGGCTCTGGATTGGTGGTTGAACCAGCCATTTCCCAGCAAAATTCCAATGGCATTATTTTGCTTTAAATGCGAAGTAACATCATGTGTAACATATAAATTTCTGCGATCAAAACGTGTATATGTTGGATCAAGTTGATGATCTCCAACCCTTTTTCCATTTAAATATAGCTCAAACAGTCCTGCAGCAGTAATGTATACTCTTGCCTTATTTATTTTCTTTTTAATGTTAAATTCTTTTCTGAAATAAGGGCTTTCTTTTTTGTTGATATCACGACAGTCGGAGATCCAGGAACCCTTCCAGTTTCTGCCCTCCATCATGCCCATCTCAAAACTGGCCAAATGTTTGGATTGAAATTTTTTGTTGTTTTTGTCCCAAACGGTTAAAGACCAATAATACTTTTGAAATGCTTGCAATTCTTTTCCACCATAGATGACTTTTTGATGGTCTGCATTAACTTTCCCCGTATTCCAGTGGGAACCATTTCCTGCAGCAACTTTGGCGGAGTCTATTCCGACTGATATCTTGTAGGCTTTTTGAATGGCTCCTCTCCTTTTATCTGCAATTTTCCATGTCAAGCGGGGTGTTTTCACATCCAGTCCGATAGGATTTACCAAATATTCGCTTTTAAGGTCATACAACCTTAAGGAATTATTTTGTGAATGTGCACTCCAAAGCAGTCCCAAAAAAATAAGTGCAAAAAGATTATTTATACTTTTGGATCTCCAGTTTGAGATTTTTTGTTGGTAAAAGTTATTTAATGCTTTAAGAATCAATTCCATCGATAATTTTTTTTTCATTTGTTTTGAGTACCAAAAAGGTTGATTAAATTAGTCAAATTCTTATTTAAAATCTACAAAAAATTAATGGCACACAATCGCAGGCCTATTTCATTGAAAGATTACAAAACAGCTCCCTTTATTGTGGGAACAATGCGAATGGGGCAGTGGGGTAGAAATATGAACGCATCAGAGATCGAAAATTTTATAGAGGGTTGTATTTCAATGGACATTATTGATTTTGACCACGCAGATATTTATGGTTCTTACACAACCGAAGCTGATTTTGGTGCTGTACTTAAAAAAAGACCGGATTTGCGAACTCAAATAAGAATTACAACAAAATGTGGAATCAAAATGGTTTCAGAAAAGCGACCCGAGCACCAAATTAAATCATACGATCTAAACAAAGACCACATTAAACGCTCTGTCGAAAATTCTTTACTTGCCTTCCATACAGATCATGTTGATAACTTGTTGTTGCACCGTCCAGATATTTTATTTGATCCACATGAAATAGCTCAAGCTTTTACTGAATTGAAAAATGAGGGTAAAGTTAAATATTTTGGTGTTTCAAATTTTTCTGTAAGCCAATTTGAATTACTTCAACAGGTCTTTCCATTATGTACCCATCAAGTGGAGATATCATTGCTTCATCGTCAGGCTTTTGAAAATGGTATTTTAGATCAATGTCAAAAGTGGGGAGTCACCCCCACAGCCTGGTCACCGCTGGGTGGAGGTGCCTTGCTAAAAAGTTCTTCAGAGGATCATAACATTACAGAAGTGCAAAAAATTGTGGATTCACTTTCTCAAAAGCACGATGCTCAACCGGATCAAATTTTACTTGCATGGTTGAGAAAACATCCTGCGGGGATCGTTCCTGTTCTGGGAACCTCTAAACTTTCAAGAATTAAAAACGCCAAAGAAAGTTTAAATATTAATTTATCGCACGAGGAGTGGTATTTACTTTGGCAGGTTGCAACGGGAACCGAAATCCCATAAACCCCATCTTAATAATTGCAAACAATTAAATGTTTATGCCAATAGATATTAGATCAAAAGAGGTGCAAGGGGCAGAGGTCTCTTGGTTTGCTCCAATTTGTGATGGTGACGACCGCTATTTGGGTGAGCGTAATGTGAAATACAAAAGCAATTGGGAAAATTCTTCCAATATTTTACTTGCCGCTGATAAATTGGGTTATAGAAATATTTTATGTCCTTCATCTTATCAAGTAGGACAAGATACACTTCCTTTTGTAGCTGCCGTATCACCAATGATTCAAAATATAAATATACTGGCGGCTGTTCGCTGTGGAGAGATTCATCCTCCGATGTTGGCCCGAACACTTACTACGATTGACCATATCCTTAAGGGACGACTTACGGTAAATATCATCTCATCAAACTTACCGGGCGAAGAACTCTCTTCCCAAGATCGGTATCAACGATCTCGAGAGGTCATTGAAATACTCAAACAAGCATGGTCAAAAGGGGAAATTAATTTCAACGGTCAGTTTTATAAGTTCAAACTTCCTACAAACCCTGTAAAACCCTATCAAAATCGAGGTCCTTTGCTTTACTTTGGGGGATATTCTCCCCCTGCAGTTGATCTTTGTGCAGAGCATTGTGATGTTTACCTTATGTGGCCTGAAACAGAAGACAATTTGAGGAACTTAATGGAAAATATGAGCCAGAAAGCTGCAAAATATAAAAGAAAGATAGACTTCGGACTAAGGGTTCATGTAGTAGTTCGGGATACTGAGGAGGAGGCTCGTGAATATGCGGATAGCATTATCTCAAAACTTGATTTAGGGGTTGGACAAGAATTAAAGGATCGAGCCCTGGACGCAAAATCCTATGGTGTTAAACGTCAAAAAAAAATGAGAGATCAATCCTCAAGTGACGGCTATGTAGAACCTCATTTATGGACGGGGATAGGAAAGGCCCGATCTGGATGTGGAGCTGCACTTGTTGGCAACCCCGACCAGATAGTTGAAAAATTATACCGGTATATAGATATGGGTATACGATCTTTTATTTTCTCAGGCTATCCAAATATCGATGAATGTAATCGTTTTGCAGAGCTTGTACTTCCAAGATTAAAAACGTTTTCAATGCCCCACCTTCAGGGGAAAACTACAAAAGATCAACCAATGACCCCCTTGGCCAACGGAATCAGAGAATGACAGATGACGTTTGTTTATTTAGATTTGTTATGCCATGATTGACTTTGTAATAGTTGTGGCCTACTTTGGATTAGTTATGCTAGTTGCCATTTGGGGGAGACAGACCAAAGGGATGACTAGTGAGGAATACTTCTTAAGTTCAAGAAGTTTACGATGGCACTCTATTGCTTTTTCGACCATTGCGACAAATATTCAGGGATATCAATTTTTGGGTATGATGGGCTCTGCCTACCTATATGGATTGGCACAGGCAAGTTTAGAGATCAATGCTATTCAGGGGATACTTTTAGCCTCTTTTGTATTTATTCCCTTTTACCTTAAAGACAAGGTCATCACCATCACTCAGTTTATAAAAAAACGGCTAGGAAGAAAGGTAGCTTTGCTTTATTCCTTAGCCAATATTTCGTTGTTCTCAACCATCACTATAGGGGCAGCACTTTTTTGGGGGGCATACGCTGCTGATACGGTTTTTGGAGAATATTTGTCCTTTCTGCATCCAAACCGAATTACAAGAATTACTGTGCTGATAATAAGCCTTGGATCGTTTTCAGCGATCTATACTTATTTTGGCGGTCTAAGTTCTGTTGTTAGAACCGACATCGTTCAGTTTTTAGTTTTACTATCTGGTGGGTTGGTTGTAATGTTTATGGCGATTCATCACTTAGGAGGCTGGTCAGCGTTGTACACAAAAACACCACAGTTGATGCACTTACATCTACCTTGGGATCATGAAAAGTTACCCTGGACACATATTTTTGGTTTATTCTTATTAAATATTAATTATTGGTGTGCTAATCAATCGATTGTGCAAAGGTCTCTGGCCGCAAAGAATCTTAAACACGCTCAGATAGGACTCATGGTGGGTGGCTTGATGAAATATTTGATGGCTATGATTATTGTGGTGCCTGGTATTGCATTGTTTGGTATTTTGGGAGAAAATGGACTGTCTGATCCAGACATGTCTTTTCCATATTTGGTAAATACATACTTGCCAATGGGGGCAAAAGGTTTAGTTTTATGTGCTTTGTTTGCCTCTTTGATGAGCACAGTCGACTCAACATTCAATTCCTTGGCGACTTTGTGGTCTGTTGATATCTACAAAGAATATCTCTTCAAAAAAGCAAGTGATGCCCAAATGGTGGAAGCGGGAAGACGTAGTATTTTATTTAGTTTTGTCTCAGGAGTTACAGTCGGAATCTTGTTGCTTTATCTTAAATTTTCAGACCCTAATGCTGCATTTACTCATACGCTAAATGAACTTCGGTATTATATCAATTGTGGTATTGTGGTGGTTATTTGTGCTGCAGTTTTTTTGGTAGCTCCCCAACAGAAGGTTACATTTTCTACTTTTTTGGCTACTATAATCTTCCAGTTCATTTTCAAGTTTCTCTTTCCAGATATGAATTATTTTGTAAGGGCAATGTGGATCATACTTATCGGGTTTTTCCTAATTGTTTTGTTTTCAAAAGCACGGTTTCAAGATCCCCGATTAATGATTCAAATCACCTCAAAAAAAATTATGGGAATAGGTTTGGGAATGTTGGCCTCTTTAATTTTATTGCACATTATTTTTCATTGATCAGATACAATCAAAGGGTCCTGATCATATTAGTTTAGTTAAATTTTATATATTACAAAAAACAAAATCTGTGAGGATATTCAATAAATCATTTTTGGTTGTGGCTGGGCTCATATCCATTCAGCTGTTCTCATGTAAAAACTTTAGTGCCAAACAAATCTGGTATAGGGGTAATTTACATACCCATTCTCTTTGGAGTGACGGTGATGATTTCCCCGAAATGATCATTCAATGGTATAAGGACAATGATTACCAATTTATAGCACTTTCAGATCATAATACCATTGGTGATTCAGAATTTTGGTATGAAATTAGAGAAAGGGAGATGAATTATAAAACCCTAGAAAAATATCAAAACCGATTTGGGGATTGGGTAGAAACCAAAGTAGATTCTGGAAAAACACTAGTTCGGCTTAAAACTTTTGAGGAGTTCCGATCAAAATTACAGGTTCCAGATTCTTTTTTGGTCATCAAATCTGAGGAGGTAACTTCTTCTTTTGAAAAGAAGCCGATTCATATCAATGTTACAAACATAGAAGAAAAAATAGATCCTATTCGCGGAACTTCAGTATTGGATGTAATGCAGAGAACCTTAGACGCAGTTCACGAGCAACGGAAAAGGTTGAAAACCTCCATGATTGCTCATATCAACCATCCTAACTTTGGTTACGGAATCAGTGCTGACGATTTAAAACAATTAAATGGAGAACGCTTTTTTGAGGTTTATAATGGTCACCCCGCAGTGAACAATGAGGGAGACGATATGCACATTGATACAGAAACCATGTGGGATTTAGTTAATATTCACTACCACAATGAGGGTAAACCACTATTATTTGGAATCGCTACTGACGACAGTCATCGCTATCATTCTTTTTCATCTGAAGATAGCAATACTGGGAGAGGATGGGTGATGGTAAATTCTAAAAAATTAGCTATTGAAGATATAATATCAGCCATGGAAAAAGGTGATTTTTACGCCTCTACTGGAGTTCATCTCAAAAAACTCCACACAGATAAAAAACAAATTGAAATTGAAATTGATCCTGAAATTGGGGTAATTTATGAGATCATTTTTATTGGATATCAAAAAGGGGCTGAGGATGTGGTAGAGTTAAAAAAAGTGATTGGTAAGTCAGCATCATATACCTTTAAAAAAGAGGACGTTTTTGTGAGGGTCAGGATCAACTCCAATGCTAAAAAGGATAACCCTATAATTAAAGATGAAACCAAAAAAGCTTGGACTCAGCCCCTTTTGGTTGAATAATATATTTAAGTTTT
>CAJWAY010000034.1 GCA_913020685.1 uncultured Flavobacteriaceae bacterium | reverse complement strand
CAGGATTTGATTTTGGAAATAAAATTATTGAGGAGGCACCGCTAAAATTAAAAGTCAAAGAAAATATTAATTTGAGAGTTTTTATAGATAATTCTATTATCGAAGTTTTTGCGAATGACAGGCAAGCAATATGTAGAAGAATTTATCCTGAAAAAAAGGGTAATGGATTGAATTTGTTTTCAATAGGTGGTGATATAAATGTGAAATCTTTAAAGTCATGGGAAATAATGCCCTCAAATCCATACTAATATTGGTTAAAAAGGTGACTTAATATGCTTGTGTTATTGAATATAACTTAATCTAAGGCTTAATGAAATATTTGACCAAAATATCCAAGTATCAGTGCGCAGGGATATTGTTAAACCTTTCTTTTCTGTAATAAAACTTCATTAGGAAATCCACCTTCTTTTCCTACCGTATAGCTGCACTAAATTAAAACTATATTTAACAATCAGTTTCTTAGATGATTATAAGAATTTAAAACCCCGATAAATTCTTCACGAATTATTTTCTCCTGATTCGTCATTGTTTTAACAGGAATGGTGTTTTTCTCTTTGGGATCTTTTTTGATATTGTAAAATTTATTGCCAACATAAAGTTTATAGGTTTCGTTTCTCACCCACTCGCTGGTAGCGCTCATGGGATTTGATCCTCCATCTCGATTGTACCAAGTATGGATCCATTTTCTTTTTGGTCCGCTTTTACCAAGTAACTGAGAATAAAAACTAACACCATCCAAATCCCAACTTGAATCCAATTGGATTCCTGCGGCTTCACACATTGTGGGAAAAAAATCACTAAAATCTACCAAAGCTTCAGAGCGGCTGTTGGGCTTAATAACGCCTTTCCAGTTGACGATTAGTGGAACATGTGTTCCATTGTCAGTGGTATTTCCTTTACCCCCCACCACAGCCAAATTATCCATCATGGATACTACTGGCACATCAGTACCATTGTCACCAGTGAATAAAATAATGGTATTTTCTCTCAATTCTAATTCATCAAGTTGATTAACAATACGTCCAATTGAGAAATCCATATATGAGACCATTTCACCAAAATATTTGGCGTTGCCTTTGTATGTTTTTGATCCAAGATCTTTAGGATCCCAATCCTTAGAATGAGGTGTAGGGTCAAAAGGACAGTGAGTAAGGATCATTGGATAGTATACTAAAAAAGGCTGATCTTTTTTCCTTTTTATAAAGTCATTTATGTAATCAACTACTATATCAGTGGAGTACTTACCTTCGTTTTTTTCATACAATTTACCATTGATTTCAAGAACGGGATTTACATATCTTTTGTCCCATCCCAAAGAGTCGCGCCCTGATGTCGTTAATTGCCAGAGAATATGTTCATCAAATCCAAAATGATCAGGTAAAGAATCGTCATTTCCCAATTGCCATTTTCCTGCAATCATGGTTGCATATCCTTTTTTTCTAAACAGCTGGCTAAAAGTATTTTCCATTGGGTTGAGGTAACCGAATTTCACATGATTTTTTTTATTAGATCTGCCAGTCATTAGTTTTACCCTTGATGGTGTGCATATGGGTTGTGAATGGCAATTTTCAAATTGAATTCCGGTTTGAGACAGTTGAGTCAAATAAGGTGTTTTGTATGATGTACCTCCATAAGAATTAACACACTCATAACCCAGGTCGTCGGCTAAAATCAATACAATATTTGGAGGTTGATTATTTTTTTGAGCTTCTATATTAAAAAGTGATAGTCCAAAAAAAATCATCAACAGAAAATTCATTCCCATGACATAGAATAAGAAATATTTATATACATGAAAATAAGATCATAGTAAATAAGATTTATTCTGATTACTATTTAAGTAACCTCAAGTGAAAGGTTAAAATTTACCGTTAAAATATTTTGGGTTTAAGTTATTACCCAATGACTCTTGCCAATGCATAACCAATTCCTATACCCAACACAAGCATTATGATGCCTTTTCCTGAGAAAAACCAACTGTATTTTTCTTCCCAAGCATCTGGGATAAAGTTCTGATTTTCATCTTTTGCAAAGCCGGATCGAGTTGAGTAGCCAGCATACCAGTATACTCCTCCAAAAAGAAGAGCTAAGAAAACCAAAACAACTAATATTTCCATATTGTTATGTAATAATTTTATGTATAAACATGATTTACTTTAGTAAATTTAATAAAAAAAACATTAGTTTTTTAGTAATCCTTCATTTTATGCCCACCCTTTATTTTAATAATAAAATTTAAACTTAAAAAAATCATTTTGAATACTTTGCTAATATGCTTAAGTTTAGGGCAAATAGATTGCCTATGAACTATAGAATTAAAACCCTCAGAGATTATACAAATGATTACCATAAGAGTGTGGTATCACCTGAAAAATTTTGGGGTGAAATTGCGGAAAATTTCTATTGGAGGAAAAAATGGAATCAAGTATTGAATTGGAATTTTGAAACGCCAAAAATCAATTGGTTCGAAAATGCCGAATTGAATTTAACCGAAAATATTTTTGAAAGGTTACTTCCTACCCACGAAAATAAAACCGCTATCATATGGGAGCCCAATGATCCAAATAAGAATCCAATACACCTGACTTATGGCGAGTTGTTTAAAGCTACTTGCAAATTTGCCAATGCGATGAAATCACAAGGGGTCAAAAAAGGGGATCGTGTTATCATTTATATGCCCATGGTACCCGAAGCTGCTATTGCCATGCTAGCTTGTGCACGCCTTGGGGCCGTTCACTCTGTTGTTTTTGCTGGTTTTTCTTCTTCTGCTCTGGCTGATAGAATTAACGATTGTAAAGCCAAGATGATACTCACATCTGACGGCAATTATAGAGGCAACAAAAATATACCGGTCAAAGCTGTGGTAGATGAAGCACTGAACAATACAGAATTTGTTGAAAAAGTAATCGTATTGAGGCGAACCGGTGAACCGGTTGAAATGATACCCGGCAGAGACCTCTGGTGGGATGAAGCTTTGGAGGGACAATCCGAAGATCATCTAGCCGAGGTCATGAGTGCTGAAGATTTATTATTTATTCTCTACACATCAGGCTCAACCGGAAAACCAAAGGGTGTGGTTCACACTACTGCAGGTTATATGGTGTATACCTATTATTCTTTTTTAAATGTATTTCAGTACGATGATGACGATGTGTATTGGTGTACTGCAGATATTGGTTGGATTACAGGACATTCATACATTGTTTACGGACCGCTTTTGGCAGGAGCAACTACACTGATGTTTGAGGGAATCCCCACCTATCCTCATCCAGGAAGGTTTTGGGAGATTGTTGAAAAATACAAGGTCAATCAATTTTATACCGCACCTACTGCGATCAGAGCATTGCAAGTTCATGGAACAGAGCCGGTTGAGAAATTTGATCTAAGTTCGCTTAAAGTGATTGGTTCTGTTGGTGAACCGATCAATGAGGAAGCTTGGCATTGGTATCATGAAAATGTTGGTAAAGGCAACTGTCCTCTTGTAGATACCTGGTGGCAAACAGAGACAGGAGGCATTATGATTTCTCCTTTGGCAGGTATCACTCCTAATAAACCAGCCCACGCATCACTCCCACTTCCCGGTGTTCAGCCTGTCATAGTAGATGCTGAAGGAAATGAACTCGAGGGTAATAATGTGGAGGGGAATCTTTGTATCAAGTATCCATGGCCTTCAATGATAAGAACTACTTATGGTGACCATCAGCGATGCAAAGACACTTATTTTTCTACTTACAAAGGCATGTATTTCACTGGTGATGGTGTCAAAAGGGATCATGATGGTTTTCTTCGGATTTTGGGAAGGGTTGATGACGTAATCAACGTTTCGGGCCATCGTATGGGGACAGCCGAAGTAGAAAATGCCATAAACGAGCATTCCAATGTGATTGAGTCAGCCGTAGTGGGTTATCCCCACGAAATTAAGGGACAAGGGATTTATGCTTTTGCTATTTGTGACAGCCTTGATAAATCTGCTGAGGTTTTGGAAGATGAAATCAAACACCTAGTAAGAAAAATTATTGGTCCTATTGCCAAACCAGAGCATGTTCAGATTGTATCCGGTCTGCCAAAAACACGTTCGGGTAAAATAATGAGAAGGATTTTGAGGAAAGTCGCCAGTCGTGACCTTTCAAATTTAGGTGATATATCTACCCTTTTGAATCCCGAGGTGGTTGATGACATCATTAAAGGAGCAGACTTGGATTAGTTCCTAGAGGTAATCCAAAAGTGTCTCCATGGCCATCCCTCTTGACCCCTTAATCAGGATTTCTGTGTGTTCAAAAGTATTTTGGGTGAGGTACTTTTTAACCTCCTCTATTGATTTAAAGCGATTTACTCTTGGATCATTGGATAGGGTCCTAAAAAACTGCTCACCGACCACTAGGATGCTTTCAATCTCTGAGGATACTAATTCATCCAATATTTCTTGGTGTGCTTCTTTGCTATAAGTACCTAATTCAAACATATCCCCCAAAATTAAAGCTCCTTTATTTTTTTTGTTACTGATGAAAGAAGTGATTGAAGCTTTCATACTACTTGGGTTAGCATTGTAGGCATCCAATATGATTTTGCATTTTCCTTTTTGGATGCTTTGCGATCGGTTGTTGGTGGACTCATATGAGGAAATTCCCTCGTTGATTTGTTCATTACTCAGGTTAAAAAACTTACCCAAAGCCACTGCAGCAGCTATGTTAGTATAATTATACTCACCATTCAGTTGACTTTGAATAGTTGTTTTATCTATAATCATTACTAGTGGTTTGGATTTTCTTCTTAGGTATTTAAAACGACAGTTCGCATCAGTGTGTTCTCCAAAGGTATAATTAGGCTTATATGAAATCCATTTTCTTTGAAGTGGGTCGTCAATATTGAAAAAAATAGTCCCTCCCGTATTTGAAAGGTATTCATACAATTCGGATTTCCCTTTGATCACTCCTTGAATACTTCCAAATCCTTCCAAGTGGGCTTTGCCGAAGTTAGTGATTAGTCCAAGCTGAGGTTTTGCTAGTTGACATAAAAAATCAATTTCTTTTTGGTGATTCGCACCCATCTCAACAATTCCAATTTCTGTATTTTCATTAAAATCTAGTAAAGTAAGAGGAACACCGATATGATTGTTGAAATTACCTTTGGTGGCATTTGTAATAAATTTTTTGGCCAATACGTTATTTATTAGTTCTTTGGTAGTGGTTTTTCCATTACTCCCAGTTAAAGCAATAACTTTAGCCTTTAATTTACTCCTATGATAACTAGCTAGGTCTTGTAAAGATTGGAGTGTGTTTTTAACTAAAATTAGCTGATTATTTTTTTTTGCAATTTCTACTCGATCAACAAGTGCGAATTTTGCACCGTTTTCAATTGCTTCTAGGGCATATTGATTACCATCAAATTTTTCGCCTTTTAATGCCACAAAAAAAGAGTCCTGGGTTACTTTTCGACTATCAGTTACTATTCCTGAGGAATTTTTAAAGTAATAGTATAGATGGATTATATTCATAAAAAAAAGGCATCAATTTGATGCCTTATTTTGTTTATCTACCGCGTTTATGTCTTGCGGTCTTTTTTATTCTGCTTTTTTGTCCAAGTCTTGACATTGCACACCTAAATCCAATGTAATCGGTTGCGATGTATTGTGGAAGGTACCTTCGCTGGGCAGGGTCTAACCAATATGCGCGATCTTTCCATGATCCTCCTTTGTAGACTCTTACTTCATCCGTAATCAATGAGGTTCGTCGATCAGATTTATCTATATTTCTCAAAATATTTCCCTCATCGTCCAATGTTACCTTTGGATGTATAGGTGCATCGTACATTCCAGCTGTTTCAGGTCTTTTATTTGAGTTGTCATCGTCAGTGTTGTTGTAACTGGCGAAGAGTCTAGTGGATTCTTTATCCCCATCTCTGAAGTTTCGATTATCGCTTTCGGAGAAATTTTGTCTCAAGAAGGTTTCTTCCTCATCAATTGGAACTTTGTCCAAGTCACCAGGAAGTCTTTTGAGCATTATTTTTCCATTGGGTAAAGTATCATATACTAATTCATCTGGAGATAGAATCGTTGCTTTTCCATCCTCACCAATTGCATTTTTCAAATAGATGTTCCCTCTGTAATAATTAAAGTCATTAGCTTCATCGTCTATTATTGGTCGATACACATCAGATACCCATTCTGCCACGTTCCCAGCCATATCGTATACTCCGAAGTCGTTAGGCGGATAGCTTTTTACCTGAACGGTAATGTCGCCACCATCATCTGACCATCCAGCAATTCCACCATAATCTCCTTTTCCGAATTTAAAATTTGCCAACTGGTCACCTTCGCTTCTTCTTTCGTCAGATCGAGTATATTCACCAGACCAAGGATATTTTTTCTTGCCTCTATAGGTGTTGTATTCTCTATCACCAACCAGTGCTAATGCTGCATATTCCCATTCCGCCTCGGTTGGAAGTCTATATGAGGGAAGTAAAACACCTTTAGATACGCCTGCATATACATTAACAGTAGCAGTATCCTTTTTCATAGTACCTCTTTTACCCATAAGACTATCAGAGGCCATCAGCCCACCATAGGAGGTTTCGGGTCGCTTTAGATAAGCTTCAGTATTGAATGTACTGTTGGCATTTACTACTCCTCCATCTACTTCGCCATACCTGATATTTTTTTGGACAAAAGATTCTCTTTCAAGTATGAATTCATTTACCCTATTTGTTCTCCACTCAGAAAATTGAACTGCTTGCAGCCAGTTGATCCCGACAACAGGATACTCTGCATATGCAGGATGTCTCAAATAGTTAGTAGTGAGTTCTTCCATATACCCCAATGTGTTTCTCCATACCAATGTATCAGGTAAAGCGCCCTCATAAATTTGTCTGTAACGGGTTTCACTCAATGGGAATACTGTTTCCAACCAGTCCAAATATTCCATGTACATAAGATTGGTTACTTCCGTTTCATCAATATAAAATGACATCACGTGCTGTTGGGTAGGAGAATTATTCCAGTCGTGTAGAACATCGTCTTGAACTTGTCCTTTGGTATATGTTCCTCCTTCTATAAAGACTAAACCAGGACCATTTTCTTGATCATCATATTCAATGTTGTATTGAAAACCTCCATCTTTTGAATTTATGCCCCATCCTGTAGCACGAGACATGTTATTTCTTCCCCCACATGCCACCATTAGAGCTGCTGTAAAGGCAACAATAATAGTCTCTTTTAAAAAATTAATTTTCATAGGATCAATATGTCTAATTTTTATTGCAATATACTAATTATATGAGTTTTACAGGTCACTTTGCAAACAATGCATTAACCATTCACCTCTGAATAACGTTTTAAATAAAGAAATATTATGCATAACAAACAAAAATTAATTTATTCCATTTGTTGATAAATAGTTGAAGATTAAAAACAACAAATCAAGCCAAGTTGCGTTATCAATTGGAAAACATCATAAGGATGAAATCAACTTGCTCTGTGATTAGATTATTTGTTGTATTTTTAATGGTCATTCGACTTAATGCCCAAGAACGGATAATCACCACCGGAGTTCCCTTTTTACTTATCACACCAGATGCTAGAGCTGCCGGAATGGGGGAGCTTGGTGTAGCTACTTCTGCTGATGCCTACTCACAACAATGGAACCCTGCAAAATATTCTTTCTCCGAGAGTAAAAGTGGTTTGGGATTAAGCTATACTCCTTACCTGAGACAGATTGTAGATGATATTTTTTTGGGAAACTTAACTTATTTTTTCAGAACTAACGAGAGAAGTGCATGGGCTACAAGTTTTAAATACTTTAGTTATGGCAATGTTCAGTTTAATAGAATGATGTCCGGGACCATTATTGATCAGGGGTCAAAAAGACCTAATGAAATGACATTAGATTTGTCTTACTCTCTAAAGCTTAGTGAAAAGTTTTCCATGTCAGTTGCAGGAAGATTTTTGAGATCTGATTTAAAAATTTCTACAGATATGGATGCCACTTCAGCTAATAGTTTGGGTGTAGACATATCAGGTTTCTATCAAGGATCGACCTTTGATTTCGGAAGTTTTGATGGTTTGGCCAGGGCGGGATTTAGTTTTTCCAATATTGGTCCAAGGTTAAAATATGATGAAGGAGGGCAGATGGACTTTATACCAACCAACCTAAGAGTTGGAAGCGGATTGGATTTGATTTTTGATCCCTCAAATGTTTTGGGTATTCATTTGGAGTTTTCCAAACTTTTAGTTCCAACACCAGAAGCTTTTTATGATAATAATAATTCGCTTAAAGGCTATAGGCAACCAGATGTTAATTTTTTTAATGGAATCTTCATGTCATTCAATGATGCACCGGGAGGTTTGAAAGAGGAACTCAAAGAAGTTACATGGGCTTTAGGCTTTGAATATTTATTTGCCAAAACTTTGGCTTTGAGATCGGGTTTCTTCAATGAAAGTGAGGAAAAAGGATCACGAAAATATATGACTTTTGGTGCAGGTGTAAAACTCAATGGGATTGTAATTGATATATCCTATTTGTCGTCCATGTCAAAAATCAGAAACCCACTTGAAAATACCTTAAGGTTTTCACTAAGTTTCAACTTTGACGGATTAGGGTTACAGCCACTTCCAGAAGAAGGTCAAGCTTCTAACAAAAGTTCCATTTCAATGGAATGATTCTTATTTGTCAATTTCACAAATATATTTTTATCAAAAGGACATAATTCAGTAATTTTGAAAATATTTTGAATTTGAATATCACAATCTTTTGATGAAAAAAATAACCAAGGCTACCTATTTGAAATGGTATGAGGACATGTCCTTTTGGCGTAAGTTTGAAGACAAATTGGCTGCTGTTTATATCCAACAAAAAGTTAGGGGATTTCTTCATCTTTACAATGGTCAAGAAGCGATTCTGGCTGGGGCAATCCATGTTATGGAATTGGGGAAGGATAGAATGATAACAGCCTACAGAAATCACGTTCAACCCATCGGGATGGGAGTTGATCCCAAACGAGTGATGGCAGAACTTTTCGGAAAGTCAACAGGGACTTCCATGGGATTGGGTGGATCCATGCATATTTTTTCTAAAGAATTCAATTTTCATGGGGGTCATGGTATAGTAGGAGGTCAAATACCTTTAGGTGCTGGGATGGCATTTGGAGACAAATATTTTGAAAGAGACAATGTAACCCTCTGTTTTATGGGTGACGGAGCTGTTAGACAAGGGTCCCTTCACGAGACCTTAAACCTTGCAACCTTATGGCAATTACCAGTAGTTTTTGTAGTTGAAAATAATGGTTATGCTATGGGAACTTCTGTAGCTAGAACTGCTAGTCACCAAGAAATTTGGAAATTAGGACTGGGTTATGAAATGCCTTGTGGACCCGTTGATGGAATGGATCCTGTAGCTGTGGCCAAAGGCTTGGACAAAGCAATTAAGCACGCCCGAGCTGGAAAAGGTCCTTCCTTTCTGGAGATGAAGACCTACCGTTACAGAGGACACTCTATGTCGGATGCTCAAAAATATAGAACTAAAGAAGAGGTTGAGGAATACAGAAAAATTGATCCTATTACCCAGGTCAAAGAGATTATACTAGGTAACAAATACGCAACAAAAAAACAGTTAGAGGAGATTGACGGTAAAGTTAAGGCATTGGTAGTAGATTGTGAAAAGTTTGCCGAATCTTCTCCTTTCCCTGAAAAATCTATAATGTATGACGCGGTATATGAGCAAGAAGATTATCCCTTTTTAAAGCACAAATTAGATTAGAATGGCAGAATTGATAAACATGCCTCGTTTGAGCGATACCATGGAAGAGGGTACTGTAGCCAAATGGTTCAAGAAAGTTGGTGACACCGTGAAAGAAGGTGATATTCTTGCTGAGATTGAGACTGACAAAGCTACAATGGAATTCGAGTCATTTCAAGAGGGAGAGCTGCTCCATATTGGAATTGAAGAAGGAGGTACAGCCCCTGTGGATTCTCTTTTAGCCATTATTGGGACCAAAGGTGAAGATATTAAAGATATGATAGGAGGTATCCAAATGTCAATGGTACAAAAAGAACAATCATCAGAGACGTCGGATAAACCAAAAGCACAAGTCGCAGTTGAAAAATTAAATGAGGAAAAATCATTGACCACTGTGGATTTCGAGGTCATAACCATGCCCAGGTTGAGCGATACAATGGAAGAAGGCACCGTTACGAAGTGGAATAAAAAAGTAGGTGACCTTGTTAATGAAGGAGATATTTTGGCTGAAATAGAAACAGACAAAGCCACGATGGAGTTTGAATCTTTTTACTCAGGAACTTTACTTTATATCGGTCTTGAAGAAGGACAATCGGCAGAGGTAGATTCTGTTTTGGCTGCCATAGGAGAAGAGGGGACAGATCCTGAAGCTGTAAAAGCAGCTATTACCAGTAGTGCCATCTCAGTAAGTCAATCGGAGGAGCCCAAACCTGAAGTTGTCACAGGTGCGCTAGCAGAGCAAAAGCAAATTCCCGAGTCCAATTTACCAGTAGCTCAGTCCTCGATAGTGGCAAACGAAAATTACAACGGAAGATTTATCGCTTCTCCCCTGGCCAAAAAAATGGCGGAAGAAAAAGGAATCAGTCTCCAACAAGTCAAAGGCACCGGTGATGGGGGAAGAATCATCAAACGCGATATTGAAAATTTTAAAGGCTTAGCAGCTGGATCTAATGTTACCTCGAGTCAAAAAGGTGTGGAGAGCGTAACCGAATTGGTTAACAGTTCAATGAGAAAGTCTATCGCTAAAAGACTTTCTGCCTCCAAATTTTCTGCCCCCCACTACTACTTAGGGGTAGAATTGAATATGGATAATGCTATTGCTTTTAGACAACAATTCAATACCCTACCAGACACCAAAATTTCATTCAATGATATTGTACTTAAAGCTGTTGCACTAGCTTTGAAAGAACACCCTCAGGTCAATTCTCAGTGGTTTGAAGACAAGGTGATTCAAAATCATCATGTACATTTGGGTGTTGCAGTTGCTGTTGAGGATGGATTAGTAGTTCCTGTACTCAAATTTACCGATGATATGGATTTGAAACAAATTGGTGAGACTGTCAAAAATTATGCTCTCAAGGCCAGAGATAAAAAATTGAGCCCTGCTGAAATGGAAGGTAGTACCTTTACGGTTTCCAATTTGGGAATGTTTGGCATACATGAGTTTACTTCCATCATCAATCAACCCAATTCGGCCATTCTATCCGTTGGTGCAATCGAGAAAAAACCTGTGGTGAAACAGGATGCAGTCGTGGTTGGGAACACCATGAAGCTCACATTGGCTTGTGATCATAGAACGGTTGATGGAGCTAGTGGAGCACAGTTTTTACAATCTCTTAGGCTTTACATCGAAAACCCAATCAGACTTATAGTTTCCTAATACAGGAATACCTTGACCTGACCCTAAAAAATTAAAACGAATGAAAACCTTTCTTGTAACAGGTGCTAGCAGGGGAGTAGGCTTTGAGATCTGTAAACAAACTGCTGCCAACGGTCATAGGGCCATTGCCCTCTCCAGAAACATATCGCCATTAAAGGGTATACCTAATGTTCACCCTTTTTCGGTAGACCTGTCCCTTGAGTCGGAAGTAGTTGATTT
>CAJWAY010000033.1 GCA_913020685.1 uncultured Flavobacteriaceae bacterium | reverse complement strand
ATCTTTTTTTGTAAGAGTAGTCTGAAAAAAGGGCGTTGTTAAGTTTGTATTCATAAACATTTTTAGCAGGTTTAAGATCAGCAATTTTACCTTCAAAAAAGGGATATTCCGAAAGCTTGATGATTTCATTGGGTCTGTATTTGGTGATGGTCATTTTGGGCACTACCTTTCTGGCTTTGGGTGCGATTCCTTTTTCCATATTATTTTTGCAAGACAGCAAAAAACAAAGGGGGATCAATAATAAAGAAAAATATTTTAGGGATGACATTTATATAGATTTTTCAAATTCAACCTCACATTCATAATTTCCAACTTCATTAGAGAATTCATTAAAATCATTTGCTGCATCCAGGGCAGCAAAGTTAATTGCTCCATTATTTTTAATGCAAACTTTATATTCAGGATTTATTTGTTGACCCTGAATGTAATAGTCTTCTGGAAAAATAGCATCATAGGCTATGTCAGGGATTTTCATTCCATTTTTGAAGACCCATAATTTACCAAAATCGTTGTCTAAAGCGGGGAACCAATGTTTGTTTTTGAATAGGTTGTTATAAATAAATATTTCTCCGGGATAAGCACTGTACTGTGTGTCGCTTTTGTAATCATTTTCTACATATCTGACTCCATGGGGGAGTGACTTCTTTTTCTTTTTCTTTTTCTTTTTTTTCTTTTTGTTTTTGGGAGGTACATATATTTTATAGCTGACAATAGAGCTGTTGATGGTTTTGTGATTTTCAATTTTATTTTCATAGAGGCTGACCTTTTTGGTAGCCATTATGATGACACCTGATCCTCTGGGAACAGTGCTAACGATCGAACCCTTTACTCCAAAATTCTTCAAATTATTGTCGTGAATGTGGTTGTTATAGGCCCTGACGTCTTCACCGTAAACGGTCAGGTGGGGGAGATTGAAAATGAGCAGCCCTCCTGTGTTATGATAAATCTCATTATTGTAGATTTCAACTTGGCTGCTGTTTTCACTTTCGATACCCGCTACATTGAAGTAAGCTTTGTTGTTTTTTACTTTTACGCTTTGAGATTGCCCAACATAGATCCCAGCATCCGAAGCACCTATGGCTTCACAGCCCTCAATCAGGAGATTTTTACACAATACAGGATACAAGGCATAGGCTCCATTTTGCTCAGAGACTTTTCCAGTCCAAGCTGAGCGAATGTTTCGCATTATCACATTTTCTGAATCCGTGATTTTTAGATTATCTCCAGCAGCATCTTCTATAGACATATTTTCAATGGTTAGGTTTTTACAGTTGGAAATCCTGATTCCCTCTGCCCCTTGTTTTTGTCCTTTAAAAGAAAGTACTGTTTTTTCCATACCCTTGCCCCGCAGGACAATATTTTGCTTACCATCTAAAATCAAAGATTGAGAAAAAAGATAGTGACCTTCGGGGAGTTCAATAACACTATTGTCTTGTGCGGTAATGAATGCCTCTAGTATAGGAATTTCCATATCCAAATAAGTCCTATCAGGATTGTAAGATGGCATTGAGGGTGATTTTAAAATCAAATAGGCAATAAGTGCCAAAATCCCTACTATTGAAAAAATAATTTTTATTTTCAAATCACCATTAATTAAATGAATACAAACAAAATTAACCAATAAAATTTAGAACATTAAAATGATTAAAAATGTTATATTTGCAATGCATTATGAAAAACAATCAGAGGCGACCGTTGAGTCCCTCTTTTTTTTGAGATGAATTTTAATCAAAAAGTTCAAGATTTGTTGTCGTTGGCTCTAGAAAAGTACCCCAATATTTTTTTGGTGGATCTCAAAATAAGTGCTGACAAATCGATCAGTGTTATTTTGGACGGAGACAAAGAAGTCAATATTAAAGATTGTATTAATATAAGCAGAGCGATTGAAGTCGATCTTGACAGAGATGAGGAAGATTTCAGTTTGGAAGTTACCTCGGCCGGTGTAGGAAGTCCTTTGAAGTTTCCTAGACAATACCATAAAAATCTGGGAAGAAAACTTGAAGTCGTATCTTCGGATGGATTGAAGTTTATGGGGGAGTTGACTCATGTAAAGGAAGACGCTATAGAACTGCAATGGAAACAACGGGAACCTAAGCCTATTGGAAAAGGAAAAGTAACTGTAACAAAAAATAAAATCTTAACGTTTGATGAAATTAGTCAAACCAAGGTCATGATCAAATTTTAATATTCAGAAATGGAAAATTTAGCATTAATAGAATCGTTTTCAGAATTCAAAGATGAAAAGTTAATAGACAGGGTTACCCTGATGGTGATTTTAGAGGAGGTTTTTAGAAATACACTTAAAAGAAAATTTGGCTCAGATGAGAATTTCGATATCATCATTAACCCAGACAAGGGTGATTTGGAAATATGGAGAAACAGAATTGTAGTAAAGGACGGAGATGTTGAGGACCCTAATCAGGAAATCGAATTAGCAGAGGCTCAAAAGATTGAGCCTGATTTTGAAGTTGGAGAGGATGTTTCTGAAGAGGTAAAACTGATTGATTTAGGGCGAAGATCCATTCAAACATTGAGACAGAACCTAGTATCTAAAATCTTTGAACATGACAGTACAAACATTTTTAATCAATTCAAAGATCGAACTGGAGAACTTTTCACAGCCGAGGTTCACCATATTAGAAATCGTGAGGTAATTTTATTAGACGATGATGGTAACGAAATTATTCTTCCCAAAGACCGTCAAATACCAAATGATTTTTTCCGTAAAGGGGATAACGTCAGAGGAGTAATCGATTTAGTTGAGTTGAGAGGTAACAAGCCTAGGATTATTCTTTCAAGAACCTCTCCTGTATTTTTAGAGAAGTTATTTGAACAAGAAATACCAGAAGTTTTTGATGGTTTAATTACTATCAAGAAGGCTGTTAGAATTCCTGGTGAAAAAGCCAAGGTCGCTGTGGATTCCTATGATGATCGTATTGATCCAGTTGGCGCTTGTGTTGGAATGAAAGGTTCTCGCATACACGGAATAGTTAGAGAGCTAGGAAATGAAAATATTGATGTTATAAATTACACCAATAACTTACAACTATACATAACTAGAGCCTTGAGTCCAGCAAAGATTAATTCATTAAAGATTGACGAGGAAAATAGAAGGGTTCAGGTTTTTCTTAATCCTGAGGAGGTTTCGAAGGCAATTGGTAGGGGAGGTCATAACATTCGTCTGGCCGGGAAATTAACTGGATACGAAATTGATGTATATCGTGAAGGTGTAGAAGAAGATGTTGAATTGACAGAATTTACAGATGAAATTGACACATGGGTCATTGAAGAATTTAAGAAAGTAGGACTTGACACAGCTAAAAGTATTTTGGAACTTGATGCAGCTGATTTGATTAAGAGAACCGACCTTGAAGAAGAGACAGTTACTGAGGTTATTAGAATTTTAAAAGCAGAATTTGAAGAATAAACGAACGGATTTTTCCTACTTTTGACAATCAATTAGATACATGGCAGAGTTTTCAACGATCAGATTAAATGTTGTATTAAGGGAATTAAATATTTCTTTAGACCGTGCTGTGGAGTTTTTGGCACAGCAAAATATTGAAATAGAAGGCCGTCCAACGTCGAAGATTTCTAAAGACATTTATCAGATTCTTCTAGATGAATTTGAGACAGATAAATCCAAAAAAGACGCGTCACACGAGATAAGTGAAGTAAAGAGAAAAGAAAAGGAGTCTCTTAGAATTCTTCAAGAAAAGAAGGAACAAGAGCGTTTGGAACAATTGCAAAAGCGACAAGAAATTATCAAGGCAAAGGCATTGATTAATAAACCTGTCACAAAGGGTAAAATTGATCTTGATGCAACTGATCCGAAACCTATACCAACCTTTTTAAAAGAGGCTGAAAATTCAAATCCAATACCAACCACTCCTCAGAAAAGTGAGGCCTCATCTTTAATTAAAGAAGAAAATGATAAAGTTTTAAAATCCGACCATGAGCCCAAAAGTGATCGTGAAAATAAAGAATCTTCCCCGCCAATAGAGGGGGATGATACAAAGTCCATTAAAACTAAATATAAAACCCTTTCAGGTCCCAAAAAAACTGGTCAAACCATAGACCTAGATGAGTTCAAAAAGAAAGAAGACGTAGTAGAGGAGGCACGAAAGCGCAAAAGAAAAAGGATAAGTAAAGAGGCTTCTCCTAAATCTTCCTCTAAGGGCTCAAATCGTCAAAATACTCAGAACTCTGACCGAAACCGATCCAATTCACAGCCTGAAAAGGCTGAGCCTTCAGATGAAGAGGTACAAAAGCAAATTCGTGAAACCTTGGAGAAACTTCAAGGTAAGTCCAGTAAATCCAAGGGGGCCAAATATAGGAGGGACAAAAGAGATCAACACCGACAGAAGTCAGAGACTGAACAGGCAGAACAAGAGGCCAGTAGTAAGATTTTAAAGGTTACTGAATTCATTACTGTAGGTGAGATTGCCACTTTAATGGAAATTAGCTCAACTGAAATAATCTCTGCATGTATGACATTGGGCATAATGGTAACAATGAACCAACGATTAGATGCCGAAACTTTAAGTATTGTTGCTGACGAGTTCGGCTATCAAGTAGAATTTGTTAAAACCGAGCTTGAAGAAAGTATAGAGGAAGAAGGAGATAAGGAGAGCGACATGCATCCACGTGCCCCAATTGTGACTGTAATGGGTCATGTTGATCATGGTAAAACCTCTTTATTGGATTATATTCGTGAAGAAAATGTTATTGCTGGAGAGTCGGGTGGAATAACTCAACATATCGGGGCTTACTCTGTAACGCTTAAGGACAACCAAAAAATAACATTTTTGGATACACCCGGTCATGAGGCATTTACTGCTATGCGTGCCAGAGGTGCACAGGTTACAGATATAGCTATTATTGTTATCGCTGCAGATGATGATATCATGCCACAAACTAAAGAAGCTATCAGCCACGCTCAAGCCGCTGGAGTTCCTTTGATTTTTGCAATTAATAAAGTTGATAAGCCGAATGCAAATCCTGATAAAATTAAAGAAGCACTGGCAGGAATGAATTTGATGGTAGAAGAATGGGGTGGTAAAATTCAATCTCAAGACATTTCTTCACTAGAAGGCACAGGGGTGAACGAATTACTGGAAAAGGTATTGCTTGAAGCAGAACTACTTGAACTTAAAGCTAACCCAAATAGAAAGTCTAAAGGAACTGTAGTTGAGGCTTTTTTGGACAAAGGGCGAGGTTACGTTTCTACCATGCTTGTTCAAACAGGAACCCTGAAAATTGGGGATTATATTTTGGCTGGGAAGCACAGCGGGAAAATTAAAGCCATGTTCAATGAACGTGGAAAAAATCTTGATTCTGCCCCACCTTCAGCCCCAGTTTCTATTCTAGGGCTGGATGGAGCTCCTCAGGCAGGTGACAACTTCCACGTTTTAGAGGATGAAAAGGAAGCAAAGCAAATTGCTGCCAAAAGAACACAACTTTTGAGAGAGCAAAACGTAAGGACGCAGCGCCACATTACCCTTGATGAAATAGGGAGAAGGATTGCCCTTGGCGAATTCAAAGAATTAAACATGATACTAAAGGGAGATGTTGACGGCTCTGTGGAAGCCCTGACAGATTCTCTACAAAAATTATCTACAGAGGAGATACAAGTGAATATTATACATAAAGGTGTAGGAGCTATAACTGAGTCTGATGTTTTACTAGCTTCAGCCTCCGATGCCATAGTTTTAGGTTTTAATGTGAGGCCTATGGGTAATGCAAGATCTATAGCAGAAAAGGAAGAAATAGATATCCGGTCTTATTCTATTATCTACGATGCAATCAACGATGTCAAAGATGCCATGGAGGGAATGCTATCTCCCGAGATGAAGGAAGAAATTACGGGCACTGCTGAAATTAGAGAGACGTATAAAATTTCTAAGGTCGGAACCATTGCTGGCTGTATGGTGACCACTGGAAAAATTTTTCGTAATTCTGGCATTCGATTGATCCGAGAGGGCGTTGTTGTTTTTTCTGGGAATCTTGTTTCTCTAAAGAGATTTAAGGATGATGTAAAGGAAGTAGCTAAAGGTTATGATTGTGGAATACAAATTAAAAATTTCAACGACATCAAAGAATCAGATATTTTAGAATGCTTCCAGGAAGTAGCAGTCAAAAAAAAGCTTTAATTTTTTGTTTTCAGTAGAAAGGCCTCAGGATACACTTTCTTGATCTCTTTTAATTTTTTTAGTCCAAAGTAATAGTCTTTAAATCGTCCTACCTGAACTTTGTAATTGGGGGTTTCGAAACTCAGTTTTATTTCCCAATCCGGAAAATTTTGCTTGAAGTTTTCATAGAGTTCCTGGGCAAGTTTATTATCTCCATAAAATAATTGTATTGTATAAAACATTGAAGAGTAATCCTCGAAATCAATCTCAATTTTGGTTGCCATCAGTTTTGTTATTGTTGAATCTTGTTCAACCTTTACTGAAGCCAATTGAGCATTGACTTTTGGATTGTATAATAACAATAAAGTTGAGATATATATGTAATATACAATAGATTTTTTCATACCACAAAAAAACAAAAAAAACAAAAAACACTCTTTAAAATCGCGCATTAAATTAAACAACTATTTAGAATTATTATAAATTATAAAAATGTTAAATCGGAGGTTTTAAGTTAACAAGTCTATGACTTAAATTTGTTAAGGATTTTAGAAAATAAACATCGTTGTCCCAGCCATTTAATCTAAGCGAAATTTCTACAAGAAACATATTTGCATCAAGATTTGTCTTGTTGTTAACCACATATTTGTTCTTTTTTTCACTTTTTGTAGCTTTTGCTCAAGAACCTGACATTCAGGCAGGAAAAAAACTTTTCAATGCCAATTGTGCAGCTTGTCATAAACTAAACAAAAAAGCTGTTGGACCTGCTCTTCGGGGGGTTTCTGCCAAGTATGATCGAGACTGGTTATACAAGTGGATTAAGAATAGTTCGGCAATGATTAAAGATGGTGATCCACAAGCTGTATCTATATGGGAGGAGTACAACAAGGTAGCAATGAATGCCTTTCCTTTATTATCAAACTCTGATATTGACAATATTATAGCATACACTGACTATGTACCGCCTGCGCCAGTTGCCACAGCAGGAGCTCAATTGCCTGCCAATACTAATTCAAATTCAAGCACAAGTAATGATTTAATTCTTGCAGCACTTACACTGGTATTTGTAATGTTAGTGGTGATGCTGTTTTTGGTACAAAAAACTTTAAAGAGAATTGCTTTAGCCAGTGGTGTAGACATTTTACCTCCAGTCAAAGAAAAGCGATCCCCATTATGGAAAGTAATTGTAAATAATCATTTTTTAATTTTCCTGATGGTTATTGGATTTCTATTGAGTAGCGCTTATTTTGTTTATGGTTTTCTTATGCAGGTTGGAATTGATCAAGGCTATATGCCAGTTCAACCCATCCACTATTCACACAAGATACATTCAGGGGCAAATCAAATTGAATGTAAATATTGTCACTCCTCTGCAAGAGTATCCAAACATTCGGGAATTCCTTCGTTAAATGTATGCATGAATTGTCACAAAAACATAGCTGAATATGCTGGAGAAGAGGACTTGGAGAACGGTTACACTAAAGACTTTTACACTAAAGAAATCAAAAAGTTGTACGATGCAGTTGGTTGGGATGAGGAAAATCAAGCATACACCGGTAACACTAAACCTGTAAAATGGGTAAGGATTCACAATCTACCTGATTTTGTATATTTCAATCACGCCCAGCACGTTCAGGTTGGGGGCATAGAGTGTCAGACTTGCCACGGTCCAGTTGAAGAAATGGAGGTCATGTACCAGCACTCTTCATTGACTATGGGATGGTGTATCAATTGTCACAGAGAGTCTAATATAAAACTCAAGGATAACGAATATTATACTAAAATTCACGAGGAACTTTCAAAGAAATATGGTGTTGAGGAATTGACTGTAGCACAAATGGGAGGTTTAGAATGTGGGAAGTGCCACTATTAAATTTGTTTAAAGAAGTTTATGTCAACAAACAAAGTTTATTGGAAAAATGTAGCTCAACTGGAAAAAGACAATGAGTTGGTTCAAAAGCTTGAACAAAACGAATTTGTCGATAAAATCCCAGTGGATCAATTTTTAGGGGATGAGAAAACAATGGGGGAATCTAACACTAATCGAAGGGATTTTCTTAAATATGTTGGATTTAGTACTGCGGCTGCAAGCCTAGCGGCATGCGAAGGCCCAATCATAAAATCTGTACCTTATGTAGTGCAACCTGAGCAAATTATTCCGGGTATTTCGAATTACTATGCAACTGCTATCGCAGACGGTTTTGATTTTAGAAGTATTTTAATCAAAACTCGTGAAGGTCGACCAATAAAGGTTGAAAATAATCATGAGACCCCTGTACTAGGTGATGCAAATGCAAGAGTACATGCTTCGGTTTTATCAATGTACGACATCAAAAGATTGCAAGGACCAAAAGCTTTTGGAAAAGATATTAAATGGTCTGATTTTTTTAGCCAAGTAATAGTAAAACTTAAGGCTATGGCAGTCTCTAACAAGCCTGTCGTCTTAATGACCCAAACTTTTGCTAGTCCGACTACACAAAAAATAATTAATAAATTCATTGAGCAGTTTCCCAACATAAGTCATGTTGTTTATGATACCATTTCCTGTAGCCATGCATTAGATGCTTATGAAAAAATATATGGAGTCAGAGCATTTGCAGATTATGACTTCTCAAAAGCAGAGACAATTGTTTCTATTGGTGCTGATATTTTAGGAGACTGGCAAGGTGGTGGTTATGATTGTGGATATGCAAAAAGTAGAGTTCCAAAAAAAATCAATGGTAAATCTAAAATGTCATATCATATTCAGTTTGAGTCTAATATGACCCTATCAGGAGCAAATGCCGATAACAGAATCCCAACAAATCCAACAAATCAGAAAAAAATTATTGCCCATATTTATTCAAAGCTCAAGGGTAAGCCATTGTCAACTGACTTAAGTTCCGATTACAAAAAAGCTGTCGATAAAGTTGTTGCTCTACTCAAAAAATCAAAATCCAAAGCAGTACTAGTCTCTGGAATTGAGGATGTGGCAGCTCAAGAACTTGTTTTGGCAATCAATGATCATCTAAGATCAGAAGTTATTGATACAGCTCAACCCAAATTGATCCGACAAGGAAGCAATGAAGCTGTTGATCAACTAATTGAGAAAATGCTAAAAGGGAAAGTAAAGGGATTGATCACTGCCGGAGTTAATCCATGTTTTACTCTCCCTAATGCAGAAAGTTTTACTGCTGCACTTTCAAAACTTGAATTATCTGTTGCCTTTTCTCTTAAAGAAGATGAAACTGCATCAGCATCTAAATTTGTTGCGGCTTCACCTCATTACTTAGAGAGCTGGGGAGATTATCAGTTTAAAAAAGGACATTATGCACTAGCACAACCCACTATCCGTCCACTTTTTGATACTCAACAATTTCAGGACGTCCTCCTCAAACTCTCTGGAAGTAATAGTTCATTCTATGATCACATAAAATCTAATTGGTCGGAAAACATACTCAAAGAAAATTCCTGGAATAAGACTTTACACGACGGTTTTCTCTCATCGGGTGAGGTAATTAAATCTGACGGATTTTCATTTGATCTAACTCCCCAGGTCAAAATATTGTCAGAATCATCTGCTCCTGTAATGTCATTAGTATTGTATCCAAAAACAGGAATGGGTGACGGTCAGCAGGCCAACAATCCTTGGCTACAAGAATTCCCCGATCCAATTTCGAGAGTGTCTTGGGACAATTACCTTACAGTCTCAGCCAAAGATGCTAAAAAGATTGGTCTTAAAAACGTAAATGTAGCCAACGGTGCTCTCAACGGAAGTTATGCTAAAGTGATTGTTGGTGATAAAAGCATGATAATACCTGTATTGATTCAGCCAGGTCAAGCTAATGGAACTGTAGGTTTAGCGTTCGGTTATGGTGAGAGAAGAGGTCTTCAAGACGAAATGCAAGTGGGTGTTAATGCTTATCCATTTTACACTCATTTTAATAGGGTTCAAGAAGTTAGCATAACTCCTGCCGAAGGCTTCCATGAATTTGCTTGTGTGCAATTGCACAATACCCTGATGGGTAGGGGGGACATTATCAAAGAAACAACTTTGGAAATCTTTAACACCAAAGATAAAGAATATTGGAATCCCATACCTAAAGTATCTAAAAACCACATCGAATATGAAGTTACATCTCCTGAAGTTGACATGTGGCAGGCTTTCGATCGTACAGTGGGACACCATTTTAATTTATCAATTGATTTGAATTCTTGTACTGGATGTGGTGCATGTGTAATCGCTTGTCATGCTGAAAACAACGTTCCCGTTGTTGGAAAACAAGAAATTAGAAAGTCAAGAGACATGCACTGGTTGAGAATAGATCGCTATTACTCCTCTGGAGAAAGTTTTGGAGAAGACGATCAGACTAAAGAAAATATTTCAGGACTTGGAGACTCATTAACGACTTTTGGTGAGATGGAAAAGGCATCTGAGAATCCTCAGGTAGCTTTCCAACCTGTTATGTGTCAGCACTGTAACCATGCTCCCTGTGAAACTGTTTGTCCAGTTGCAGCTACCTCTCATGGGAGACAAGGTCAAAATCATATGGCATACAACCGTTGTATAGGGACTCGATATTGCGCAAATAATTGTCCCTACAAAGTTAGAAGGTTTAACTGGTTCCTCTACAATAAAAATGACGAATTCGATTACCATATGAATAATGATTTGGGCCGTATGGTTCTTAATCCCGATGTGGTAGTCCGTTCAAGAGGTGTGATGGAAAAGTGTTCTATGTGTATCCAAATGACACAAAAAACAATTTTAGATGCTAAGTTAGAAGGAAGACAGATAAAGGATGGTGATTTTAAATGTGCATGTTCTGATGCGTGTTCTTCAGGAGCAATGGTTTTTGGAGACGTTAATGATAAAACAAGTAAAGTATCTAGCTTAAAAGAAGATGACAGAATGTACCACTTACTTGAAAGTGTTGGAACAAAACCCAATGTAATGTATCAAACTAAAGTCAGAAATACTGACGAATCATTGAAATAGAAAGTTAATATTATGGCATCTCATTACGAAGCATCAATTCGAAAACCATTAGTTACTGGTGATAAAACATATCACGATGTCACTATGGACGTTGCTGCTCCAGTGGAGGGAAATGCTAACCGTCAATGGTGGATTGTTTTTGGAATTGCCCTTACTGCATTCCTTTGGGGTCTTGGTTGTATAGCATATACGATAGGAACAGGTATTGGAACTTGGGGCTTAAACAAAACGGTAGGTTGGGCATGGGACATCACTAACTTTGTTTGGTGGGTCGGTATTGGTCATGCAGGAACCTTGATCTCTGCCGTTCTTCTTTTATTTAGACAAAAATGGAGAATGGCCATTAATAGGTCTGCTGAAGCTATGACGATTTTCTCTGTAATACAGGCAGGTTTATTTCCGATCATTCATATGGGACGACCTTGGTTGGCCTATTGGACATTACCTATTCCTAATACTTTTGGATCACTCTGGGTAAATTTTAATTCCCCACTATTATGGGATGTATTTG